>JAGRHK010000190.1 GCA_020444985.1 Candidatus Competibacteraceae bacterium | reverse complement strand
GAATTCGGACGGGTGCTCAAGGAGGGACCGGCAGAGGATCACGGCAACCGCGAGCAGATCGCCAAATTGTTGCGCTTTGCGTCAACGCATGACGACAGTTCCGAGCAGACCGTCACGCTGGTTGATTACATCGCCCGGATGAAGGAAGGTCAGGATAAGATTTACTACATCAGCGCCGACAGCTTCGCTGCCGCCAAGAACAGCCCGCATCTGGAAATCTTCCGCAAGAAGGGTCTGGAAGTCCTGTTGCTCACCGACCGGGTGGACGAATGGCTGATGTCCCACCTGACCGAATTCGACGGCAAGCCCTTCCAGTCGGTGGCCAAGGGCGCGCTGGATCTGGACAAGATCGCCTCGGAAGAGGAAAAGCAGGAGCAGAAGCAAGCTGAGGATGAATACAAGGATTTGCTGACTCGGGTTAAGGAGGTGCTGGGCGACCAGGTGAAGGAAGTGCGGATTTCGTCACGACTGACCGATTCGCCGGCCTGTCTGGTGGTTGATGAGTACGGCCTGAGTCCGCATCTGGAGCGCCTGCTGCGCGATGCCGGTCAGAACGTGCCGATGAGCAAACCCTATTTGGAGCTGAATCCCGGCCATTCGCTGATCACCCGGCTACAGAACGAAGCCGACGCGACCCGCTTCAGCGATTGGACGAATCTGTTGTTCGAACAGGCGGTGCTGGCCGAAGGTGGACAATTGGAAGACCCGGCCAGCTTCGTCAAACGCTTGAATGGGTTGCTGTTGGCGATGAGTTGATGGCATAACGCGCATGCTCCGCGCCTCTCAAATCGCAGGTCTTCACCTCCCCCCTTTGAAAAAGAGGGGGGGCGAACGGTTACCCCCAATCCTGTGGGTACTGTTCTGCATCACGCTAAGCAGCAGTTGCGCGCAACGGGGACCGGTCAGTGGAGAAGCGGAGCCTGCGCTTGCTCCGGGAACAGACGGTGCGCGACCCGCTGCGCTGATTCTCTCCAGCGATCCCGGTTTTATTGAGGAACGGGCGCGGCAAGCCTATCAAACCGGTCGCTGGGACGTCGCCGAAGGCTATTATTTGCAATGGATGCGCCTGAAACCCGCCGATGATCGGCCTTGGTTTGAACTGGGTAATCTGTACGCTGAACAGGGCCGGCTGACTTCGGCGGAGCGCGCGTACCGGGAAGCCCTGCGTCGACGCGATGATGCCCGAACTTTGCATAATTTAGGGCTGATGCAGGTCAAACTGGGGGTGGGCGCTTTGCGCGAAGCGCAACAACGTTTGCCACAGGACGATCCAGCGCGTCGAGAAACCCACGAGTTTTTACGGACGTTGCTGGAAACTGTAGTGCCATAGGATTGCCGGAGAGTGAACGCCATGACTTATCAACACGTTTTATGCGCTGTCGATTTTTCCGAAGAGGCGCTGGAGGTCGTGAAACGGGCCAAGGACATCGCCGGGCAGTGTGGAGCGCGCCTGAGCCTGATTCATGTCGTGGAAGATATGAATATCGGTTTAGGTGGCGGTTATGAGTTGTTGCCAGTCTTGCCTGATCTGCCGGATGAGGCGCTGTTGCAGGAGGCGCGGGCCGAACTGGGCAAGCTGGCGCAGCGCTTGGACATGGACGATACCGGTTTGTGGGTGGTCAACGCGATCTCGACCAAAGAAGGCATTCTTGGCGCGGTCCAGGATCACCAGATAGATTTGATTGTGGTGGGCAGCCATGGCCGGCATGGGTTGGCTTTGCTACTGGGTTCAACCGCTAATGCGGTGCTGCATGGCGCGCCCTGCGATGTGCTGGCGGTGCGGATTTAATGGGGCGGGCTGGAAAAAGGCTGACTCTGCGAGCAGCATACTCGTAAAGCCAGCCCCAGAAGTTTTCCGGTGCGCTGTCAAATGGGGATTTGCTACAAAATTTCCCCAAGCTTATTTGCCGTCACGATGGCAGCATAGACATCATCCGCCGTCACCTTAAAAGGCATGTTGTGGATGGTTTCGCCTTCTACCGATGCGGCTTTTGCCACTTCACGAAGTTGTTCTTCGGTGACATCGCCTGCATCCAGTTGGGCCAACGTTGTCGGTAGCCCCACGCTTTTACAGAAACCCACGACTTCCCTGATCTCTTCTATCGGGGCATTTTCCAGCGCCAACTGCGTGAGGGCGCCGAAAGCTACTTTTTCGCCATGGTAGAATTTATGGCATTCTTTCAGCATAGTCAGGCCGTTATGAACAGCATGCGCGGCAGCCAAACCACCACTTTCAAAACCGACGCCGCTCAGGTAAGTATTCGCCTCAATGATTTTTTCAACCGCAATGCTGGATACTTTGCTCTCCACCGCGATTTTAGCTTGCAGACCGTCGGAAATGAGCGTGCGGTAGCATAACTCAGCCAAGGCCATCGCCGCGCTTGACGGCTGCCCGCCCGCCATCGTGGTGGAATTTGAGCGCTGCGTTGCGCGCGCTTCGAAATAGGTTGCCAGCGCATCACCCATGCCGGCCACCAGAAGGCGCACCGGCGCTGCCGCAATGATTTGCGTATCCATCAGGACAACCGATGGATTGGTTGGCAGCGGCAGATACTCGTCAAATACGCCATCGTCAGTGTAGATCACCGATAGCGCTGAACACGGCGCATCTGACGAAGCGATGGTCGGAACGATCATTACCGGCCTGTTCATATAGTGCGAAACGGCCTTTGCGGTATCCAGCGTTTTTCCTCCACCAATCCCAATCACTACATCGCAGCCGTTGGCTTCCGCAATCTCTTGTAATCTTTTGATTTCAGTTTTTGAACATTCACCATGAAACAATTCCAGCACGTATTCGCCCGGATTTTCCGAATAGCTTTGGGCGATGGTGGCCTTTGTCAAATTCATGACAAACTCATCTGCGATGATGAGCGGCTTTTTGCCAAAATTGTGCGAGTATTTCCCTAGCCGCTTCAGCTCATCGGGACCCTGAATATATTTGCTGGGACTCGCTGTAATCTTCGTTGCCATAGTGTTTCCCCTTTCTTCATTACGTTGCCTTAAGCGATTTTAAACAAAAGCCATTATTTCACAATGGTTTTTACGGTACAAACGTCGTAACCGTTCAGTCCCCTATGCATTGCCTTTTGATCCCTTACCAGAAACGATTAGCAGAAAGGTCATCGTCACCTCCCTCTTTAAAAAAAGGAGGGCCGGGGGAAATTTCTTACACGAGCGACAAGGCTCAAATCCCCCTGACTCTCCTTTTTTAAACAGCGTGCTACAGCGTCTTGGCGTAGAACGTAGTCAACTGATCCATGGCCACGTCTACATATTTGGGAACCCAGTAGGTTTCGATATGGGTGGCGCCTTCAATCTTGAACAGCTCCTTATCTTTCGTGCCGGTGGCCTTGGCGAACGCATCCTCGCTCATGTACAAACTATCGGCCTTGCTGCCTGCGATCATCAGTAACGGTTTATTGATCAGTTCGATCTGGTCAGTGGCATCGAAGCGCATCAGATCCAGCAAGCTGCTGGTGGTGTACTTGAAGGTCGAGTTGGGATGGGCGTGCGTTTTCCAGTAATACTCGTAGCCCTGCCGATAAAGATCGAAAGGCAACGCGGCGATCTGTTCATCGCTCAGATTGGCATCTCCCGAATAGCGCACTTCCCCACCAGCCGCTTCTTGAGCGCGGGCATCCGAGGCTTGTTGCAGACGTTCCTGGATTGTGTTCAGTTGCGAATCCACATAGCCGTTGCGACGAACCCGGCCAGAGTTGAACATGCTTATGGTCGCAATCGACTTGAAGCGCTTATCGGTTTGCGCGGCAGCCAGGGTATAGCCTCCACCGCCACAGATACCAAGCACGCCCAAGCGATCCTTGTCCATACCCGCATATTGGGTGATGAAGTCCGCCATGCCGTAAATATCATTGATATAGTTAAACAGTTTTTAAATGGTTTGGAAGACGGCTGTTAGTGCATCAAAGAGATTTTGAAAATTTGTAACAATTTTCCTCAATTTTCCCTTAAGAATAGCCCAGTCGTTTTCAATAGGATTCAAATCCGGTGAATAAGGAGGTAAAAATAATCGTTGATGCCCATTGTCTTCAATAATGTTTTTCGTCTCTTCCGATTGATGAAAACGCGCATTATCCATCACGATGATGCAGTTTTTTGGAAACACCGGGATTAAGAATTTCTCAAGCCAAGCATTAAATATCTCCGTATCCGTATAAGATTGATAGGCAAATGGAGCAATGATTTCATTGTTAAGTAATCCACCTAATCAGTTCAGCTTTTCAGTCGGTCTGCTTTTTCTTTCACCAAAAAGAATTTCGCCTCTTGGACTCCAGCCATATTCATTTCTGACATGATTATGAAATCCAGATTCATCAACATAAACAATTTGTTGTGCTTCATCCCCCCGGGATGCATTCGCCTCTAATTGTTGAGCAAACTCCGTTCTTTTTTGTTCATCCCTTTCTTCGTAGAGAAATTGTTTTTTTATAAGTAATATTAAGCGCCTTCAATCTTGCTTGAATTGATTGTGGTTTAACAGAAAAATGTTCCGCAATTTGTTTGATGGTCACAGAAGGATTGTTTCTAATGTAATCCGTTAAATCAGAATCACTGAATTT
>JAGRHK010000018.1 GCA_020444985.1 Candidatus Competibacteraceae bacterium | reverse complement strand
TAATCTTCCTTGGAAATTTGCTTGAGCTGCGCCAATGCCTTTTCCATTCTTTCTTTAGATATTCTGCTCATGAGATTTCTCCTTGGTGGCTGGTAATGTTGGCATAACGGGGCGGCGGATAACCGGCGAACCCGGACAAAATTTATTTTATCCGGGTGCAGTCAGGTTGATCAGCTGGTTATGTGGCGCGTCGCGCAAGCAACGGATTGTGATCCGCCGCCCCGTTGTCGCAGGCGCGAAGCGCCCGCGACAACAAGTGATTATATGCTTAGCGCCGACCGCCATGTCGCATCAGCCCGCCTTCCTCTCCCAGCGGAAAAGTCGAATATCGAGTTGTATCAGGATTTAGCATCGTTTTCCGAGGATGCCGGAACCGACTCAACGGCCTGAAAAGTTTCTACAGGTTCGCTCGCTGGCTCGACCGTCACAGGCGGCTCGGATGCTGGAATAACCGGTTCTACTGCTTCAACCGTCGGCTCTGGCATGACAGGCAGCTCATCGACAGTCGTTTCTTCCGCTTCCGCTGCTTCAACAATCGGCTCTGGCATGGCAGGCGGCTCATTGACGGTCACTTCTTCCGCTACGACGGTTTCCTCTACAACAACCACCGTCTCTTCAATCCCTGCCTCGACCTCCAACGTTGCAGGCAATTTCGCACCATCGGTCTCGGGAGTTGTCACTTCCAGCATCATCGGAACCTGGACTGTTTCCGCATCAATGGCAATCGCAGTTTCCGTCTCGGCAACGATGGATTCAACCGGTTTCGGAAGCTCATTGATGGAATCGGCTGAGTTCATGCGGGGCGTTTCAGCTTGGTCCGCCGGTGCGGCTTGGTCCGCCGGTGCAGCTAGCGCTTCCGGCTCAGGAGAATTGATCGTTTTTACTTCTTTCACTTCTTCCTCAACCGTTGGATATTCCAAACGGGTGAGGGGTGGAGTGGGTAACTCATCATTCAGCAGGACGGTTGCATCCGTCGACTTGGCGGCAGTCTGGGCAACGAGCGCCTCACGGGGCAGACGCGGACGACCGCTACGAATACGTCGCTGTGGCGAGCCTGGCGTCGTCGTGATGGGTGACGTAACCGATTCGCTGGCCATTGCCGAACGGTCATCCGCTTCAGCGCCTGCATTAGCCTCCGACAAGGTCTCGACATGCGCCGGAGTTGTATCGGCGGCGGTTTCGCCACGCTTCCGCCGCCGTCCGCCGCGTCGTCCCCGCCGGTTTCGCCCAGACGTTTCCTCTTCACTTTCAACAGAGGTAGCGGTTTCCTCCTGTTTCATGGCGAGGGCAGTCGCTGCTTCGGCCACTCGTTTGGATTCCGGGAGTGATTCCTCAATCAGTGGTGAAATCGAAGCAGGCGACGTTTCGGCCACCTCAGGCGTAGCGTCAGCTTTAACGGAGGATGCATTTGTGAGACGTTCGCGCCGTTGCCGCTCAGGTTTGGCCGACTTGGCGCCAGGCCGTCTGGGTCGCTCCTCCTTGATGGAAGGTGGCTGGGATTGTCCAAACAGATTGCCCCACAACCAGCGGAAAAAACTGGCGTTGACTTCAGGTTTTGGTGTCGGCGATGACGGTAGCGGCGCCGGACTGGCCGGTGCGACACCCTTGACCGCAGGTTCCTCAACCGTCTCGCGCAGGGTCGCGTTAACCTGCGCCTCGTACTGCTCCTCGTAATCCTCGGCCAGGGTGTACGACAGCCGTTGCGTTTCCGACAGTTCTTCAACGCGCAACCGGCTCAATTTGAAGTGCGGCGCCTCCAATGAGGTATTCGGGATCAGCAGAATGCCAACCCGATGGCGGTGTTCAAAGGCGCGGATCGCCTCGCGTTTTTCATTGAGCAGGAAAGTCGCGACCTTGACCGGCAATTGCGCAACAACTCGCCCGGTCTTATCCTTCATGGCCTCTTCCTGAATCAGTCGCAGCACGCTCAGCGCCAGTGATTCGATATTGCGGATCGTCCCCCGGCCCTCGCAACGCGGACAAATGACATGACTGGCCTCATCCAGTGAGGGCCGCAAGCGCTGTCGCGACATTTCCAGCAGACCGAATCGGGAGATGCGACCGACTTGCACTCGGGCGCGATCCACTTTCAGCGCCTCGCGCAACCGGTTCTCGACCTCCCGCTGGTTTCGGGCGGCATTCATATCGATGAAGTCGATGACAATCAACCCGCCCAAATCGCGCAGGCGCATTTGGCGAGCGATTTCGTCTGCGGCTTCTACATTGGTGGTCAGCGCGGTTTCTTCAATGTCGCTGCCCTTGGTCGCGCGCGCTGAGTTGATGTCGATGGACACCAGCGCTTCCGTATAATCAATGACCACGCCGCCGCCGGAGGGCAGGCTGACTTCGCGTTGATAGGCGGTTTCGATCTGCGACTCGATTTGAAAGCGCGAGAACAGCGGGACTGTATCCTGATACAGCTTGAGCTTGCTCAGGTTATGCGGCATCACTTGCTGCATGAATTCCTGCGCTTGGCGATGAACTGCCGGGCTGTCCACCAGGATCTCACCGATGTCGGCGCGCAGGTAGTCGCGCAGGGCGCGGATGATGATGTTGCTTTCCTGATAGATCAGAAAAGGCGCCTTTTTCTGCGAGGAGGCGGTTTCGATAGCTCGCCACAGGTTCAGCAGGTAATCCAGATCCCATTGCAATTCTTCCTGGGAGCGGCCCACGCCAGCAGTGCGCACGATCAGACCCATGCCATCGGGAATGTCGAGGCTGCTCATGATTTCGCGGATTTCCTGGCGATCCTCGCCTTCGATGCGCCGCGACACCCCGCCCGCCCGCGGATTATTGGGCATCAGCACCAGATAGCGGCCCGCCAGGCTAATGAAGGTGGTCAGCGCTGCGCCTTTATTGCCGCGCTCTTCCTTCTCCACCTGGATGACAACTTCCTGGCCTTCGCGGATGGCTTCGCGGATACTGGGACGATTACTGTCAGCCTGGGGATCGAAATTGCTGCGGTTAATCTCCTTGAAGGGTAGAAAACCGTGCCGCTCAGCGCCATAGTCGACGAACGCGGCCTCCAAACCGGGTTCGACGCGGGTGATACGCCCTTTGTAGATGTTGGATTTTTTCTGTTCTCGCGAGGGGGTTTCGATGTCGAGGTCGAAGAGTTTCTGACCGTCAACAAGCGCCACGCGCAACTCTTCCTGCTGAGTCGCGTTAATCAGCATACGTTTCATAAAGTTGAGATTCCTTGCGCTCAACCATCACCGGAGGCAACGCGGTTGTCGCCGAGGCGCGGCTGGAGGGAGATAACCCGGGGAAGCGAGGTTCCCGACAACGGGCCGTCTCCAATACGCCAAAGGTCGTTGCCCGTCGGCTGGGAGCGCAGTTAAGGGCCGCTCCGGTTGGAAAGGGGTTGAGCGGCGGGAAAACCCTTTGAAAACCACCGCTCGCCGGGCAAAATGGCGCGCAGGTGTAAAAACCGATTTGTGTATTCTTCCAGTTTCGCCGGCCTTTCGGGCCATCGACGACAACCGTTGCAACTATAACAGTCTGATGAACGCGCTTCAAATAATGCCTGCTCCCACGTCTTCCAGCGGGGTGCGCCATCTGGAAATCATGCCGGAACATGCCGGTCAGCGTCTTGATAACTTTCTGTTTCGCGAGCTGAAAGGTGTGCCTAAAAGCTTGGTCTATCGCATTTTACGCACTGGGGAAGTGCGTCTGAACGGCGGGCGCGTGCAACCACGGCAGCGCTTGCAAGCCGGCGATGTGCTACGGATTCCGCCCGTGCGCCTGACAGAGCCGGATAATCGACGCTTCCGTCCCTCGCCGGGGCTGGCCGCGCGGTTGCGGAACGCCGTACTTTATGAGGACTCGGATCTACTGGTGCTGGACAAGCCGGCGGGACTGGCCGTACATAAGGGTAGCGGCATTGATTATGGCATCATTGAAATTCTGCGTGCGTTGCGACCGGAGGAACCGTTTCTGGAGCTGGCGCACCGGCTGGATCGCGAGACCAGTGGTTGTCTGGCGCTGGCGCGGACGCCCACCGCACTACGGAAAATTCAGGAGGCATTCCGGGGCGGACAGGTAGAAAAGCGCTATCTGGCGTTAGTGCGAGGTCATTGGCATCTCGGCGCGCATGAAGTGAACCAGCCCTTGCGTCGCAACGTACTACGCGGCGGAGAGCGCATGGTCGAAGCGCTGGACGATGGCAAACCCGCCCTGACCCGGTTCCATCCGGTAAGTCTGCACGCAACCGCTTCGCTGCTGGAGGTCGGCATCGCGACCGGACGCACACATCAGATTCGCGTTCACGCCGCGTATGTGGACTCTCCATTGGCGGGCGATGACAAATACGGCGATGCCGCGTTCAACCGAACGATGGCGGAACATTACGGGCTGCATCGGCTGTTTCTGCATGCCCACAGCCTGAATTTGCCACTGGGCGGACGGGAGATTGCTGTCAGCGCGCCCCTGGATACCGCACTCAAGGCCGTGCTCGATCGTCTTGGTTCAGCAAAGCCGCGCGGTAATTCCTCTAACCTTTCTCCTCCTAAGCGATAATGCCGAGAGCCACCATGAATGAGCTAAATCCGCATACGAGTCCCCCTGATGACGAGCGTTGGGCGCGGGATACCCTGACCAAACTGGCGTTCGCCGCCGTCACCGAGCAACGGCGGGCGCGGCGCTGGGGGATTTTCTTTAAATTCCTGTTCTTCGGTTACTTGGCGCTGCTCTTGGTGCTGGCTTGGCCCGACAATCTCGGTAAAGCCACCGCCAGCGTTAAGAAACATACGGCGCTGATTCGCGTGGAGGGCTTGATTTCCAGCAGCACCGAAGCCAGCGCCAAAAATATTGTCGGCGCGTTGCGCAAGGCGTTTAAGGACGACAACACGGTAGGCGTCATCCTGCAAATCAACAGTCCCGGGGGTAGTCCGGTACAAGCTGGAGAGATTTATGACGAGATTAGGAAACTGCGTGAACAGTATCCAAAAATTCCCGTTCATACCGTTGTCAGTGATGTTTGCGCTTCGGGCGGTTACTACATTGCCGCCGCAACGCAGAATATCTATGCAAACCAGGCCAGCATCGTCGGGTCCATCGGCGTTCGCATGGACAGTTTCGGTTTTACCGAGGCGATCGCCAAGCTCGGCGTGGAACGGCGGGCCTATACCGCCGGCGCCAATAAGGATTTTCTCGATCCGTTCAAGCCGGTGAATCCCGAAGAAGTCCAACACTTGCAAGGGATGCTGGATGCTATTCATCAACAATTCATCACGGCTGTTAAGCAAGGTCGTGGCGAGCGCTTAAAAGACCGTCCCGAGATCTTTAGCGGCCTGATGTGGACGGGCGCGCAGAGTGTAGAATTTGGCTTGGCGGATGCTTTGGGCAGTACCCGTTATGTGGCTGAAGAGGTTATTGGCGAAAAGAATATCCTGGACTACACCCAGCGCATGGGCTGGATTGAACGCCTGCTGGATACAGCGGAAGCCCGTCTAAGTGCGGCGCTGAGAGCGGGATTCAGCACCGAGGGAACGCCACAATGGCGATAAGCGTGTTTTCGATATAGAAATCCGCTTGCGGGCGATAGGACCTACCGACCCGTCGCCCACCCGTAGACGCCTGCAATTTTTGGGAGCGCATCACATGATGATTCGATTCATTGCACTATTTTTTCTACTGTTCCTGGGCGCGACTGCCGCTCATGCAGGCAACGCCTGGAGCAAAATCAGTGATCCGCTGGCCGGCCGCCCCCAAGCCATCGGCTTCTACTCCGCCGGTTGCATCGCTGGAGCAATCGCATTGCCGCTGGTCGGCGATGGCTACCAGGTCATGCGCACCAGTCGCCATCGCTACTATGGCCACCCTTTGCTGATTCGCTTCATTGAGCAGCAGGGCAGACAGGCGTCGGCCGGCGGCGGACGGTTATTGATTGGCGACCTGGCGCAGCCGCGCGGCGGTCCGATGTCCAATGGTCATCGCAGTCATCAGAGCGGGCTGGATGTGGATGTGTGGTTTTTACAACAATCGCGTGATCGCGTGCTGTCAAAAGCGGACACCGAGCGGGTCAACATGCTGTCGATGGTGCGCGCGACTCAGGGTGAATTAAACCGTTCTCGCTGGTTGCCGCGCTACCGGGACGCCTTGAAATTCGCGACACAATCACCGCTGGTGGAGCGCATCTTCGTCAACGCCATCATCAAGCAGGCCCTGTGCGAAAGCGAAATCGACCGAGGCTGGTTGCACAAACTGCGTCCCTGGTGGGGTCATGACGCGCATTTTCACGTCCGGCTGGCCTGTCCGCCCGATTCCGCACAGTGCAAACCGCAAAGACCGATCCCACCAGGCGATGGCTGCAATGCCGATTTAGCAAACTGGGTTCGAGACATTGCGCAAGCAGCGCGCTCGCCTAAGCCTTATCGGAAGCCGTCCCCCCCTTCTGCGGATCGCTTACCGGCAATGTGCAACGCCGTGTTAAATAACCTTACCGCATTCACGCCATGATCTTTGTCAAACGCTCGCTTAAACGCCGGACGCCACAGCAATCTTGAATCCGGTCGTCACCCCGCTTTTCGCAACTGCAACGCCGCCGAGTTGATGCAATAGCGCAACCCGGTGGGCGCAGGGCCGTCGTCGAAGACATGACCAAGATGCGCCCCGCAATCGGCGCACAACACTTCCGTTCGGCGCATGAACCAGCTCCGATCTTCGGTAGTCGCGACCTTCTCCAGATCGACAGGCTCCGAAAAACTGGGCCAGCCGGTGCCGGAATCGAATTTGGCCTGCGCGTCGAACAACGGGGCGTCACAGCACACGCAGGAGTAAACGCCGGGATCATGACAATCATAGTAAGCACCGGTGAACGCCGGTTCAGTCCCTTTTTGACGGCAGATTTTGTACTGCTCGGGGGTAAGTTGCGCGCGCCATTCGGCATCCGTGCGGGTGATCTTGTCGCTCATCAAAAAGCCCTCAAAGTCGATTGCATCTTGCGCTCAATAGACCACGCTGGCGTCAATTAGTGTCAGACGAGTTCTCGGCTGTTTGCGCAGCGCGCTTTTGCAAGGCCTCCCAGACATGTTCAGCCAAACCCACGCCAACCTCGTTAAAGGCCAGAAAGGTCATATCAGCGCCAGCCGCTTTCAGTTGACTTTCTTCTTCAGGATAATGACTGACCGCGCCAATCAAACCCTCGAAGCCGCCCCGCCGCAACTGTCGACTGGCAATGCGTTTGGCCTCAGAGTCGGGCGTCGCCAATATGACCGCCTTGATGCCATCCAGCCGCAGCCGATGCCAGAAACCTGGGTCTTCGGCATCGGCATAAACCACGCGCCGCCCCTCGTGAAGATGCTGCTCCACTTTGGCCAAGTCCGAGTCGATGCCGGATACCATCAGGACTTTGTGTTCTTCGGGAATGTTCTGCCGTTTTTTAAGAAAGTCATAAGCCGCCGCCCCGGCATGACCCATCCCGATAATTAAAATCTGCGTGCTGCCCAGCGATACCGGTTGTTCATCAGGATGGTGATCAGGGCGTTCAAAGCGCGTCAACCCGTTCTCGAATCGCTCATACAAAGTGTGAGCAAAGCGGTTAACCGGCGCGGTGATCACAAAGGATAGCGCTACTGCAATAGCCAGCAGCACCAGCCATTCCGACTCCAGTTGGTCATTACCCACCATGAATTTCACCACAATCAGGGTAAATTCGCTGTAGCTGGTCAACGCCAGCGCGCTCAAGAAAGCAGTTCTCGCCCGTAAACGGAATGCCAGCAGAATGAAGAAAAACAGCGCGGCTTTCAGCGGCAGCAACAGCGCCAGCAACCCAGCCCCGCCTAACATGGCCAGACTTGGCCAACCCATCAGGCCAATTTGCAGGAAAAAACCGACCAACAGCACTTCCTTGAGCGACCAGACCGATCGGGCCAGTTCTGTAGCCTTGGGGTGGCCAACCAACAATACGCCGAGCAGGAGCGCACCCAGTTCCGAACTCAGTCCCAAATGCTCGAAACCCAGTCCGCCGACGACCAACGCCAGCGCCAACCCATAGAGCACCAGTAATTCATCGTGGCCGCTCCAGTCCAGAATTCTGGTCACCAGCGGTCGTAGCAACGGCAGCCCCAACACCAGCAACGCCCAGGGTGACGGCGCCGCTGCTCCAGCGAGGGCCATTAACGCCAGCGCCGCCAGATCCTGAATGATCAAAATGCCAATCGCCAGCCGGCCATGAAAAGCGCGCAGCTCGACCTTTTCTTCCAGCGTTTTGGCAGCCAGCACGGTACTCGAAAAACCCAGTGTCGTCGCTAACAGCAGCGCTTGCCAGGCAGGCAAGGTTGTCACCGCCAGGAACCCTAGACCCAGCAGAACGCCGCTGATGGTCAGATGCAGCACCCCCCCACCCCAGACCTCGGGACGGGCCAAACTTTTGATGCGCAGTTTCAAACCGACGCTGAATAGCAGCAACAACACGCCGGCATGCGCGATATGATCAAGTAATGCGTTGCCCTGCTGACCCAGGGCATTGAGCACGAACCCGGCCGCCAGATAACCGACCAGCGCTGGCAGGCCCAGATGGCGGGAAAGCAGACCCAGCAGGAAAGCGAGCGCAAGCCAGAGTGCGTCCATGACGATTAACAACCCTCAAGCTTTCTTTAAAATTTGCACTACATACAACAGCGTCATCGCTCCCACCGTAGCGGTGATGAGGTGGCCGATCAGACCGACCGCAGCGAAGCCGATCAAGCGGAACAGAAATCCGCCAATAAAAGCGCCGACGACCCCCACGACCAGATTGCCGCCCAGTCCCATGCCGCTGCCGCGCATGAGGTTCGTGGCAATCCAGCCGGCCACCAGACCAATCAATAAAAAACCAATCAGATCCATGATTTTCCCCCAATGGGTTGATTCAACCTAATCAATTCATGCGCTTGCGCAATAAAAAAAAGAATTGTCCATCCTCCTCTCGCACCTCCAGTAATTCGTGACCCGATTGTTGGCTGAAGGCTGCAAAATCGCGAACTGATTCCGGATCAGTCGCAGTTATGCGCAGCGTCTGGCCACCATGCAAACCGGCCAGCGCTTTCTTGGCTTTGAGAATCGGCAATGGGCAGTTCAACCCCGATGTATCGAGTTCAGCATCAATGACGGTCATAGTGGCGAAAAATTCTCCAGAAGCCTTGCTATCATTCAAGCATGTCTATTCTCCGGGTGCAAATCCTGGAACCCAGGAGCTAGCTGCCGAGTCTGACAGAAATCTCATTGCCGATTTATGGAGCCGATTTATGGAAATGCCATGTCGTATCGCTTGCCGCCTCTAATGCTGAGCTTGATTCTAAGTCTGGCGCTCAGCGCGCCCGCGACGGCGCAGTCGATTCTGCTGCCGGATATCGGCGATCCCTCCAGCGTCTACTTCGGCGCCAATGATGAACAGAAACTGGGCCTGGAAATCATGCGGAAATTGCGTGACCGCGGCGCCGTGCTGGATGATGCGCAACTGACCCAGTACCTGAACTCGATTGGCCAAAGCATCGTCATCTACGCGAACCAGAATGGCGCGCCCTACACCTTTTTCATGGTGCGTGATTCCAGCATCAATGCTTTCGCATTGCCGCATAACTTCATTGGCATCAATGCCGGCTTGTTGCTGGCGACCCAGCGTGAAGATGAACTGGCTGGAGTGATCGCTCATGAAATCGCCCATGTCTCCCAGCGGCACATCGTGCGCGCCATCGCTGACATGCAGCGTTTGAATCTGCCGATGGCGGCGGCCATGTTGGCGGGCGCAGCCCTGGCTGCATCCGGCAGCGGTCAGGCAGGCCAGGCGGCAATAGTCGGCTCCATGGCCGCCGGCGCCCAGCACCAAATCAGCTTCACACGCGCCAATGAGCAGGAAGCCGATCGCATTGGCATGCAATTTCTAGCCAAGGCGGGTTTTGATCCCAAAGGGATGACCGATTTCTTCGGCAAACTGGAGCGCTTATCCAGTGGGGAAGCGCGCAACCGGATTCCCGAAATGCTGTTGACCCATCCCCGGCCAGAAAACCGCGCCGCCGATACACAAGACCGCATCCCCCTACCGCCGATGCGCCAAGCGGCTCCGCGCGACCGCCAAGCCTATGCATTGGCTAAAGCCCGAACCCAAGTGCTGGTGACCGAAGATACCCATACGCTGATCCGCGAGTTGGAAACCCGGCTGACCCGAGGCGATTTTACTGATGAAATGGCCGAGCGTTATGCTTACGCCCTGGCGCTGCGGCGGGCCGGTCGTTACGACGATGCCCAGCAGCAGGTCGCCCGCCTGCTACGTAATAATCCGGATCGGTTGGCGTTCCGCATTGAAGCTGCGGAAATCACCTTGGCCAAAGGCGACCGGGCGCAAGCCTGGCGCCTGTTTGAGAAAACCAGTCGGCTTTATCCCGATGACTTTACCCTGGCCATGCACTATGGTTCAGCACTGACCACCCAGGGCGATCCAAAACGCGCCATGCAACTGTTGCAACCGCATTTGCGCCGCCATCCCAACGACCCGCAACTGTACGCCACCTATGCGCAGGCGGCGCAACGCGCTGGGGACCGGGCGGCGACTTACGCGACCATGGCTGAATATTACTACCTGAATGGCGAATTGCTGGCCGCAGTGGATCAACTGGAAGCCGGTTTGCGCAATCCAGGATTATCCCCGAATCAGGAAGCACAGTTGCGCGCCCGACTGAAACTGTTCAAAGCAGAAGCTCTAGCTCAAGACCTGCCGGTCTCCAAATCAACGACCCCCTGAGCGAAAACCGCCATAACGAAATAACTCGTCTATACTCTGCTCATGTATTCCAATCAATCCAGCATTCCCCGTTGCCATGATTGAGCAAACTGAGCAGACCAAACAAACCTCCACCGCCGATCCGGGCCAGTTTGATATTGAACTGGCACTCAAGCAGGCTCGCGCCTATCTGGCCTTTGGTGAGCAAATTCGCCAATTCACCGATCGACTGAATGAGCAGGTGGATGAACAAACCAATTGGAGTGCGGCGTTACAGCAGCATTTCACTGAACTCAAGGCCGAGATTACCCGCTCTGCCGAGGATCCGCAGGCTAATCCCGAACTGGCCCGATTTTGGCTTTTAATTGCTGAAACCTGGAGTGGGACAGCCGCTTCGCTGGGCATGGCGACTGAAACCATTCCCGAAGCGCTACGACAATCCGAACCTTGGCGTTCCTACCAACGCACCCAGATGGAATATCTGGATTTGCTGCAAGGCGCAGCCCGTGAAGCGCTGGATCAGATGGAAGGGAAGCTCAACGAATTTGTCGCCACTGGAAAAACCATTGCCAGCCTGCGTGAATTGTATAACCTGTGGGTGGATTGCAATGAAGCAACCTACGGTCGAATGCTGCGCAGCTCTACCTATGCGGTTCTCAACGGCCGTCTCATCAACAGTCTGCTGCATTGTTATCAGCGCCGGGAAACCTCGCCATGATCGGATTGACTTCTGAACAAATCGCCGCAGAAATCGAAGCCTTCAGAGTTCGGCTGGCCCAAGGCTCCCAGGTGCTAACCGGATTGGGCGAAATCGAAGCCGGGGTTTCGGCGCGCGAGGTGATTTACCAGGAAGACAAGCTGACCTTGTACCGCTATCAATCCCGGGTTCAGAATCCACATCGCATACCGCTGCTCATCGTCTACGCGCTGGTCAATCGGCCCTATATGATGGATTTGCAGGAAGATCGCTCGATGATTCGGGGGTTGCTGGACGCCGGACTGGATGTTTATCTGATCGATTGGGGCTACCCCGATGCCGGTGATCGCGGTCTGAATCTGGCTGACTACATCCATCGCTATATCAACCACTGCGTGGATATTTTGCGCGAGCGCCATGAAAGCGACTCAATCAACCTGCTGGG
>JAGRHK010000189.1 GCA_020444985.1 Candidatus Competibacteraceae bacterium | reverse complement strand
GTGTATGATGTTCAGAACCGCAGAACTGCAACGCAAACTTCCCAAAGAAGAATATCACCAGCAGGTTTCTCAATTGCGGGAAGATCTGCTCATGATGCAGATGGAATTGCGCAAGGCTGATTTCCCCGTCATTGTCGTTTTTGCCGGCGTCGATGGCGCAGGCAAGGGCGAGACCGTTAATAAACTGCACGAGTGGCTGGATTCGCGCTGGCTCATTACTCGGGCGTTTGGCGAACCTTCCGACGAGGAACGCGACCGGCCGGAATACTGGCGGTTCTGGCGCGACCTGCCGCCCCGAGGACGGATCGGTCTATTCCTGAGTTCCTGGTATTCCACGCCAATTCTTGATCACGTTTATGGTCATAACGATCTGGCGGAGTTTGACGAGCGGCTGGAGCGCATCAAAACTTTTGAGCAGACGTTGGCCGACGATGGCGCGCTGATTTTGAAATTCTGGATGCATTTATCCAAGGATGCCCAAAAAGAGCGCCTGCACAAGCTGGAGAAGAATCCGCTGCTGCACTGGCGGATCTCCAAACGCGACTGGCAGAACTGGGAATTATATGAGTCCTTCATTGCCGCCGCCGAGCGCACGATTATGAAAACCAGCACCGGCTTGGCGCAGTGGAAGATTATCGAAGGTTACAATGCGCGCTACCGCAGCGTCGCGGTCGCTACCGTCCTGCGCGATGCCATCCGCTTTCGGCTGGATGAGGCCAAAGCAGCCCTGGTCAATGGCAATGGCGATGTTGACGCCCATACGCTGAAACCGGCTTCTGTCGAAGTTGATGGGTTGCCCATCGTCACCATTCTCTCGCGTCTGGATATGAGTAAAAGCCTCTCCAAGGAAGACTATGAGGTCGCATTGAAACATTACCAGAGTAAGCTGAATCAGCTCCAGCGCGTGGCCCGCGAGCGCCAGGTTTCAACCCTCCTGGTCTTTGAAGGCTGGGACGCCGCCGGCAAAGGCGGCAGCATCCGTCGTATCACCGCTGCCCTGGACGCCCGGGATTATCAGGTAATTCAGATCGCCGCGCCCACTGATGAGGAAACCGCTCATAATTATTTATGGCGATTCTGGCGACACCTGCTGCGCGCTGGACGCGTCACCATCTACGACCGGAGCTGGTACGGGCGGGTGCTGGTAGAACGGATCGAAGGCTTCGCCCGCACCCGAGAGTGGCAGCGCGCTTATGCCGAAATTAATGATTTTGAAGCGCAACTGGTTGAGCGTGGCATCGTGTTGCTGAAATTCTGGCTACACATTACCCCCGATGAGCAGTTGCGCCGCTTCAAGGAGCGCGAACAGATTCCGTACAAAGCCTGGAAGCTGACGGATGAAGACTGGCGCAATCGCGAACGCTGGGCGGATTATGAAATCGCGGTCAACGATCTGGTCGAGCGCACCAGTACGCAGCAGGCGCCGTGGACCCTGGTTGAAGCGAACGATAAACGCTATGCGCGCATCGAAGTACTGCGGACCTTGTGCGAACGATTGGAAGCAGCGCTGGGTTCCCTCGAAGATCCGTCCCACGCCGCCAAAAGCAAGAAATAAATTTTGGAGTTTCCATGAGTGAACCAGTCGAGACGTCTCTCAAAAATACTGACTTCAACGCAATCCCGGCAGATCATGAATCCCCAGACCTGCCGCTGTCCGTAGAGCCGGCGATCCCTGAACCGCCCGCGTTCGATCCGAACGCTGCGGAGTGGTATCTGAATCGCGAATTGACTTGGCTTGCGTTTAACCAGCGGGTGTTGCGTGAGGCGCAGGATGAGCGCACGCCGCTGCTGGAGCGGGTCAAGTTTCTGGCGATTGTCAGTTCCAATCTCAACGAATTCTTCATGAAACGCATTGGCGGCCTCAAGCAGCAAATTGGTACGCGGGTGCGCGAACTGTCGGTCGATGGCCGCAGTCCCGAACAGCAGTTAAGCGAGTGCCTGGTGATCGTGCATGATATTGTCGATCAACAGCGGGTGTTGGCTTCCCAATTGCATGAGTTGTTGAAGGCACAAGAAATTTATCTCCGCAGCTACAAGCGCTTGACTGAGGCGCAACGCAAGGAGATGCGCGAGTACTATCTGCGCAATATTTTCCCGCTGGTTACCCCGCAAACCATGGATCCGGCCCATCCTTTTCCCTTCATTTCCAACTTGTCGCTCAATTTGCTGGTGACAGTGCGTTACGCGAACGATGACGCCAGCGGCCTGGCGCGGATCAAGGTGCCGCTGGGTTCAGGGATCGAGCGCTTCCTCAAGATCGGCGATGGTGAGTTGTACGTGCCCTTGGAAGATGTGATGGCCAATAACCTCGATTTGCTGTTCCCCGGCATGGTGGTGGAAGCCTGTGAGTTGTTCCGCGTGACCCGCAACGCCATTACCGAACGCGATGAAGATCAGGCGGACGACTTGTTGGTGATGATCGAGTCGGAATTGCGCGAGCGCAAGGTAGCGCCTATCGTTCGACTGGAAGTAGAGAAGGACATGGACCCGATTCATCGCGGTATGCTGGCGGCGGAACTGGGCCTGGACGAAGCCAGTGAAGTGTTCGAAGTGGATGGGATGATGGCGATGAAAGACCTGTTCCAGATTGTTGGGATCAGCCGGACGGATTTGCATGATCCTCCTCACCATCCGCGCGATCATCCGAAATTGAGCGATAAGCGCAGCATTTTCCATATTATCCGCGAGATTGGGCCGATCCTGCTGCAACATCCCTACGAATCGTTTGCCACCTCGGTCGAGCGGTTTCTACGAGAGGCCAGTTTCGACCCGAAGGTGCTGGCTATTAAGATGACTTTGTACCGCACCTCCGAGGATTCCAAGATTATTAAATACCTGATCGACGCCGCGCGAAATGGCAAGCAAGTGACCGTGGTGGTGGAACTCAAGGCGCGGTTTGACGAAGCGGCTAACATCCGCTGGGCGAACCGCATGGAGGAAGCGGGCATTCATGTGACTTATGGCGTGCTGGGACTGAAGACGCACAGTAAAGTGATTCTGGTGGTGCGGCGGGATTACAACGGCTTACGTCGTTACGCGCATATCGGCACCGGCAATTACCACGCGGGTACCGCGCGTCTGTACAGTGATCTGGGTCTGCTTACCTGCGATCCGGTGATTGGCGAAGATTTGACCGAACTATTCAACTACCTCACCACGGGCTACGTTCCCAAGCGCAATTATCGCAAGCTGCTGCCCGCGCCTAAAGTGCTTAAACCGGCGTTGCTGGCTAAAATCGAACGAGAGATCAGTCACGCCAAAACCGGCAAGCCGGCGCTGATCCAATTCAAGATGAACGCCCTGGAAGACAAGGAAGTGACCACAGCGCTCTACCAGGCTTCTCAAGCCGGCGTTAAAGTCGATCTTATCGTGCGCGATACTTGTCGATTACGGCCCGGCATTCCGGGGGTTTCGGAAAACGTGCGGGTTATCAGCGTCGTTGGCCGATTCTTGGAGCACACGCGGATTTTCCATTTCTGCAATAACGGCGCTGATGAGTATTTCATTGGTTCGGCGGACTGCATGCAGCGTAATCTGGAAAGTCGAGTCGAGGTGGTCGCGCCGATTGACGCCCCGGAATTGCAGCGGGAATTGCAACAAATTCTGGATGTGCAGCTCAACGACCAGCGCAGCGCTTGGGATATGCAGCCGGATGGAACCTATATTCAACGGGTGCCTGGCGAAGACGATGATCCACGCGGCTCCCAGCAGATTCTGATCGAATTGGCGGAGAAACGGCAAAAGGAAGCGCAACGGCTGAAAAAGCGCAAACCCAAAGGCATCGCTCGGCGCACGATCATTTAGCGGCGGAAGCCCTGCGCGAGATTCGCCCCGAGGGCTATGCCTGCATGGGTGAAACATCGTTTATTGTTGAACTGGCGGAGGCTCAGGCAGTATTTTTTCTAGCCTGGCTTCGCCGTTTCGGCAAAAACCTATTGATCGCTTGGGTCAGGCGCAACATCTCCCGTTTCGCTTATAGATGATCGAGGACGACATAATCATAAAGGGAGCGTGCGTAGCGGACGCTCTCAGCCGCAAACTGACAATTGATTGGCATGCAAGCGCCTAAGGCAGTATCCGCCAGGAGAGCCGCCCACAGCATATCCGAAGTGACTTTTGCAACTGTCTTCGCTTCCCGAAACGGCGCATGCAATGGAATGCGCATCATATTAAGATCGACAAAATGTGCGTCAACAGCGCATTCGCCCGGCTCGGGCATGATCCATCCATCCCAGATGAAAACGATGCCTAGCGGGTGCTGATCGGAGCCGGTCTGTATGACATGATCGATCGGATATACCGCATGAACGGCCACATGTCCGCAAACTCCCCATTCGTGCGAAATGAGAAGCTTTTGGCGATAATCGGTATCAAAATGTTTAACTTCTACAATGTCGCCTCGTGCCGCGCCAATGCCCTGAAGCGACTCGCATTTCAGATCTAGTAGCATGTGCCATACTCCCAAAAAAGACTGTAAACATGGATTTGTCGCTCCCTGAGAGCAAAGTGAATCAAGTGCATTTTTATGTCTCGTTAAGATTACATATAGAGTAAAATTGTTTTTTAATAAATTGCATTAAATTTAATTAGTTAAAATTAAACA
>JAGRHK010000188.1 GCA_020444985.1 Candidatus Competibacteraceae bacterium | reverse complement strand
TTTCATTAATTGCGGGTAAGTCGCTTATCGGGTGTTTCAATATATATGAAGTATTTAATTATTATCTTTATTCTTTCTTCGTTACCTGTATTTAATTTGGTCGTGTTGTGTAACATATTTTTAAAGTTGGTCTTTTAAATTAAAGTTCTGTTCACGTGAGGTGGAATTATGGATCGCCTTTCAACACGGTTTTTTATTTTTGTCCTTATAGGACTCTGGCTTCCATGCGTGGTCCTGGCGGAATTTTCGATGGGTGATGATGAGACCTTCTTCCTGAACGGCTTTGGTACATTGGGTGGACCTTACAACTTCGATGACGAGGCAGGATTTATCCGTGATATTTCTCAGCCTAAGGGCGCTCGCGGCAACGGTATCGACTGGTCTATCGACTCTCGGTTAGGGCTGCAAGGTACTTGGAGGCCGAATGAGGACTTCGAGACCACTCTGCAATTAGTTACTAAATATCGTTATGATGGCAGTTTTCGCCCAGAAGTTACATGGGGTTTTCTCAAATACGCGATCAACCCCAATGCGCAGGTTCGCGTCGGACGATTAGGCGCTGATCTCTACCTGCAGGCAGACTCCCGCGATGTCGGATATGCCTACCTTTGGACCCGACCGCCTGTGGATTATTTCGGCTGGATATTTATTTCATACTTTGACGGCATTGATTTTGTTGCAGCGCGAGAATTAGGTGACGGCATACTGCGTGGCAAACTATATGCGGGGCGCGCTCGCGAAACCCTTCACCGTAGTGAAGGGAGTGAATATTCTTTGAAAGGGACGACGGTCATGGGCGGGCATCTTGAATATCAGCATATCAACTGGCTATTTCGCCTCAGTTATGGAGCGATTCGGTTGGGAGATGATGATCTGTCGCTTGTGCCATTAATGAATGCATTGCAAAGCACAGGCGTTCCGCAGGCGAACGCGCTTGCTGAAGAGATGAGTTTGGCTGGAAAATATTTTAACTTGTTTGGCGTGGGCATTGCTTATGACAAAGGTCCGTTGCAAAGCCAACTCATGATCGGGCATTTATCGTCTGAGGTGCTCACACCTCCCAGCAGCACGGCCGGTTATTTGTCAGCCAGCTATCGAATTGGGCAATGGACTCCTTATCTGGTCTATTCCAGGATCAAATCCGAGCATCCTCGACGCATGACGGGGTTGCCTAATATTCCGCCTTTCGATGCGGTCAATGCTGGAGTTTCCCAGGCATTGTTAGCGGGTCAAGCGGATCAGGAAACATTTTCCTTAGGTGCGCGTTACGATTTCGCCCGAAATATGGATCTCAAATTCCAATTAGATTGGATTCACAGCCGTGATAATCCATCTTTATTGTGGACTGCTCCTGAACCAGACTGGGACGGCCGCTCGGCGGTGCTCAGCGTGACTCTGGACTTCGTGTTCTAGGATGGAGGGTTGGTCATGTTCTGTTTAAAGCAGCGGCCCTTCTTACTGAATGAATCGGATGCTGGATTGCCCAGATGGCGAGTGTGGATCGTCGTGGGGTTACTCGCTTTCATGCTGAGCGCCAGCCTCACCGCCGGCGCTGGCGATCTGGCGGTGATTGTCAACGCCAAAAGTGGCGTTGAACAATTGACCAAGGCCGAGGTCATTAATCTTTTCCTGGGCCGGCAAAAAAGATTGCCCTCTGGGGCAGCTGCGCTGACGGTCGATCTGGCCGGCCCCAATGCGGAGAAACAACAATTTTATGCTCGACTGGTCAACAAGCAACTCGCTGAGATTAATTCTTACTGGGCGCGACTCTTCTTCTCTGGACAGGGATCGCCGCCCCGACAAGCCGAGGCTCCCGAAGAGGTATTAGAGATTGTCGAAAATAATCAAAGTGCAATCGGTTATGTCGAGCGGACTAAAGTCAATTCACGAGTTAAAATTGTCTATCTTCTGGAAGATTAATTTCGATTAGCGCATCTTATAATCTCGTGGCAACGTTGCGAAAGACCAGCCTGGTTACCCGAACCACTCTCTGGATTCTAGCGGTCATAGCATTGGTCGGAATTACCTTTTTATGGTGGGGTAATATGCTGGCGGTCCAGCGAGAAACCGCGCGCACTCAAGACCAACTACGGCAACTTCTGGACACTGTCGAACGCCCCGCGAGCATAGCTTGTTTTTTACAGGATCAGCAATTGGCTAAGGAAGTCAGCCAAGGATTGTTGAGTAACCGGATTGTGGAGCGTGTCGTGATCCGTGCTGGAACCACGCTATTAGCGGAGGCCGCACACCCTTCCAAAGCAGATAATATTAAAAAAGCGTCTGTAGAACGTCCTACGGATTTTATGCATCGTCAATTAGTTTCTCCTTTCAATCCTGATGAAACCGTTGGGGAAATTTTATTGTCACCTGACTCTGTAGAGTTGAAAAACCAGGCGATTCAAGGTTCGTATTTCATTGGCGTCCTGTTGATCGTACAGATTCTGGTTGTTGGCCTTACTGTAGTGCTCGTCGTATATCAATTTATTACCCGACCCATCAAACTGATTTCTGATAGTTTGCAGACCTTGGCTGCTGAACAGGGTAAAACGCTTGCTTATCCGCATCGGCATGAACGAGATGAGTTGGGTGGACTCGTCAATTATATTAATCACATGATCGCTCGTTTGGTGAGCCTGCTTAATGAGGAGCGAGACCTGCGACAACAACGTGAAATCGAGGAGCGAAAACTTCGTTCAATCTTCGAAAATGCGGATACCGGAATTTTCCTGGTCGATGAGCACGGAAGAATGCTTTCCTACAATCCGGCTTGCCGCAAAATCATGCGCGCGATAGGACGCAAGGAAACCGATCCTATTTCTCGGGTAGCCTATTTGTTTAACAATGATGAGACAAAAGTACAAGAAATGATCAAAACTTGTCTTCAGAAGGACAAGAGCGTTCAACAGGATATTAGACTGGTTGGAAAAAATGGCGATTCACGCTGGGTTCATATCACGCTGAGCCGGATTGAAAATGTGCTGTTTCAAGGGGTAGCGAACGATATCACGGAACGGAAGTTGGCTGAGACGGCCGCCAAAAAAGCGGCTGTGACTGATGCGCTAACCGGGATCTTCAACCGTTTAGGATTTGAGGTAAAGCTCCAGGATCGGCTTAGCAAGCGCCCTGAACAGCCAGAACTCTGGCTGGCCTTGATGCTGATTGATCTGGATTTTTTCAAACAGGTCAACGATACCTACGGTCATGACGCGGGCGATCGGGTCTTGATCCGTTTTGCCCGTCTCTTGGAAGGTGTCGTGCGCAAATCTGATTTAATTGGGCGGCTGGGCGGCGATGAATTTGTCTTGTTCGTGGATTATATCGAACAGCCGAAAATGGTTGAAAAGATCGCGCAGAATATTATTACTGGCGTTGCGGAACCAATTGAGATTGGGGAAGGGCGGACGGCGCAAATCGGCGCCAGCATTGGCATTGCCTTATGCAGAGGAACCCACGTTAGTCAAGAACTGTTGTTCAAGCAGGCCGATGAAGCGATGTATCAAGCCAAGAAAAATGGGCGCAACACTTACTGTGTTGATCGCGGAGGCGAGGAGCTTGACTGAATAGTAGAATGGCCATGCCATCAGGTTTTCAATAACGAACGAATGACGGATGAGGTGGTGACTTTGCCCTCGCCACGATACGCTTCATGATTGGCTTCAATGTCGTTAAGCTTGTACAGATAATTCACCATCATGCCTGCGGATTGAGACAAACCCTTGGCCGAAGTGTCCCCCAGCCAGTTGATCTGCTCGACGCGGGCGCCATTGGCCAGATGAAAGCGGGCTACCGGATCCAGCACGGACAGGCTATCGCGTTTTTCCTTGACCAGATAACGGGCGCACAGCCGCATTAACGGATGCTTCAGCGCCTTGGCCAACTCGGGTTTTTGTGACCAGTCCGGGGCTTGCAGCAGGGTTTTCAAAGAAGCCGGTTCTTTCCCGGTTCCCGCCGCGCTGGCCAGCGCTTTGCGCTCGGCAGCAGTCAGGAATTCCGTTTCCACATCGTGATCCGGCTCGCTCAATTGGCGATCCAGCCAGCGCTGGAAGCCGGGGACGGGCGACAGAGTAGCGAAGGTCTTGAGGTTCTTGAACTCGCCGGCCAGTTCGTCCACCACCCGCTTGATCAGGAAATTGCCGAAACTGATCCCGCTCAGGCCATCGTGGGCGTTGGAGATTGAATAGAAAATGGCGGTATCCGCGACATGCGGATCAAGGACCGGCGCAGTCTCGTCCAGCAGGGTCTGCACATTGTCGGCAATGCCGTTGACCAGCGCGACCTGAACGATGATCAGCGGTTCGTTGGCCATGCGGGGGTGAAAGAAGGCGAAACAACGCCGGTCGGAACTGAGGCGGTTCTTCAGATCGCCCCAGCCCGTGATCGGATGCACGGCTTCATAGGCGATCATTTTCTCCAGCAGCGAAGCGGGCGAATCCCAGGTAATGCGCCGTAATTCCAGGAACCCGACATCAAACCAGGAGGTCAGCAGCGAGAGCAAATCCCGCTCCAGCGCGGCCAGCGCCAAGTCATCCCGGCTCCAGCTCAATAATTCCTCGCGCAGATCGACCAGAAACAGAAACCCCTCGGGCAAGGCGTTGAGTTGCGCGA
>JAGRHK010000187.1 GCA_020444985.1 Candidatus Competibacteraceae bacterium | reverse complement strand
GCCTTCGGGCAGCAAGGCACTTATTTGGGCATGCAGCTTGCGCGCTTGGGGGCGCGTGTCAGCATAGACGCTAGAGCCCTACTTCGCCCCTTTATGGAAGAGCTGCACACACAGATTGGCGATAATATCGACTTAACCACACTGAAGGACGGGCGCGTATTTGTTATAGAACAGATTGCCTCTAACGAATCGATCAGGGTCATATCGTATGTGGGGCTTCAACATCCAATCCACTGCACCGCCAACGGCAAGGCGCATCTATCTATGTTGACCGATCAGGAGGCGCGCGCCCTCGTCGGACCTGCCCCGAAACGTTTTACAAAGAACACGTTGACAGATCCAAGCAAGATATTCGCGAATATCAAGCGCATGAGCGATATCGGACTTTTCACGGACGACGATGAATACGACGAAGGGGCGAGCGCGGTAGCTATTCCCCTGCCTCGCATCGGCGGAAAGGATTTTGCGATTTCCGTCGCCATGCCGACTGAACGCATGCAACGGCAACGAAAAGCCGCAAATCAAGCCCTGCTGGCGCTACGTGACAAGATCGTCAAGGAATACGGTATCAGCATATGATGCCGGTACGCCTTCGGGCGCCTGCAGGTATTCTGCCAGAGCGAAGTCATAACTTCGGCCCGATGGGAAACCCTGCCGTTTGAAAACCTGATTTCCCCGACTTTTCTGAGGCGGCGCAAGCGCAAATTTCCGCTCATACTGAGGAGAAAATGCGAAATTTTGTTTTGTGACAGTTATTTCTCCTGAAGCGAAACTACGCGCCAAAGGAGAGCCACCCACTGAGCGGCGTACCCTGATCAACTACCCGGGGACTTGGAGCGCTTTTACACGGTATCGCAATCTGCGAAAGGCCCATTCATGAGCATTCGACCATTTGGTTTTCGGTCAGGGCACGGCAACAAGAATCAGTGATGAAGGTTCGGTTTGACGATTCCTGTGGTCGTCTGTATAGTTCATTGATACCTTGTATCATTGTGTAATACACTTGGGAGGAACCACATGCTCATCACCGCTCAAATCCTGCTCACAATCGCGACGCTGGGCTACAGCGCCATACCCTCGTTTTTCGACTTCAACAGCACACACGCCACCAATCCAT
The DNA here is from genome assembly GCA_020444985.1 of Candidatus Competibacteraceae bacterium. Taxonomy (GTDB): domain Bacteria; phylum Pseudomonadota; class Gammaproteobacteria; order Competibacterales; family Competibacteraceae; genus UBA2383. The sequence continues at coordinate 3,504 of JAGRHK010000187.1, read as the reverse complement.
CCTGGACGGGGCATGCGCGGTATCACGTCGTCTGGCAGGTCACTACCTTCGACTACATCGCCGTGATGGCGCTATTTCTGATCTGGACGGCGGGCACCGACGTCCGCCAGCTTTGGGTTCCTGCGTTTCTGGCACTGTTTGCCTATGGCGGATTTTGGACAGCCAACTTCACGCGTCCAATGTACAAGGGCGTGCTGCAGGACGAGGTGAACGGTGTGCCTGAGTTTCACTACAATATTTTCGGCTGGAAGTTCTCAGTCGATGCCAATATCTCGCTGTTCACCCCTATCACCATCATCACTTTGGTCGCGCTGTGGATGGTTGCCAAGCTGAACGGGGTGGTCTGAGCCCATGCTGACGAATGAAGAGCGCCAGGCCGCAGCAGATGCGATTCTGGAGGCGGAAATCGCGCGCACACCCTGTGTGCAGCCGTCCAAACAATGGCCAGGGATGGAGTTGGAAGACGCCTATGACATCCAGCGCCGATGGGCTGAGGCTCGCCTCGCCAAGGGTGCCAAAATCGTCGGGCGCAAAATTGGCTTGACGTCTCGTGCGATGCAAATGGCGTCAAAAATGACGGAGCCAGATTATGGAGTGATCCTGGACGACAGCCTTTATAAGGATGGGGCGCGCATTTCTGCAGGCACATTTATCAAGCCCCGCCTTGAAACTGAGCTTGCCTTCGTAATGGGTGAAGATTTGAGTGGTGCGGGCTGCCAAATGCACGACGTGCTGCGTGCCACCGAATATGTCACCCCTGCGCTGGAGGTGATCGACTATCGCACGCAGGTCCCCCGGGCCATTACCGATACAATCGCCGACAACGCGGCCTATGGGGCGATTGTTTTGGGAGGTCGTATTGTGCGCCCGTTCGACATCGATCTGCGTTGGCAATGCGCCACCTTATCAAAGAACGGAGTGATAGAAGAAACCGGGGTCTCCGCCGCGATCATGGGGCATCCTGCTGCTGGTGTGGCGTGGCTTGTAAACAAGCTGGCCATGCTGGATGACGGACTAAAAAAAGGCGACATCGTACTCGGTGGCTCGTTTACTCGCCCCGTCGACATTGTCGGCGGCGATGTGATCTTCGCAGACTACGGCCTGTTGGGGAGCATTGGAGTATCGTTCGAATGACCAACGAACTGCGCAAGAACCGCTTCAAGGCAGCGCTGATTGAAGGCAGACTGCAGCGCGGAGTTTGGTGCACCATGACGGACTCCCTTGCAGTGGAGATGATTGCAACACTTGGCTTTGACTGGATGATGTTCGATACGGAGCATTCGGCAATGGACCCGATCAGCGTTTTGCCTCTGTTGCAAGCCATTGCCCCCTACCCGGTTTCGCCCATCGTGCGTCCTGGTTCCTTGAATCCGGCGGAGATCAAGAAACTTCTGGATCTTGGTGTTCAGACCTTGCTGATCCCGATGATTCAAAACGCCGCCGAGGCCGCAGAGGCGGTGGCTGCGGTCACCTATCCGCCGGACGGCATCCGCGGTGTCTCCGGCCTGACCCGCGCGACCGGATTCGCCAGCGTCCGCGGCTATCACAAGGCTGCGCGCGACGAGATCGCCCTGATCGTTCAGGTTGAATCGATGGAAGCTGTTGAGGAAATCGAGGCCATAGCCGCAACCCCAGGCATCGACGCGATTTTCGTGGGACCGGCGGACCTTGCCGCGAGCCTCGGGCATGCCGGCGAGCCGAGCCATCCTGCCGTGCAGCACGCGTGCGAAGCTGCCATTCGTCGCATTGCCGCTGCCGGCAAACCAGCTGGCTTCATGTCCGCAGACGAGACCTTTGCCGACCGGATCACCGAAGCCGGAGCGAATTTTGTGGCGCGTGATATCGATCTTGCCGCATTGAAGCGCGGCCTCATGGACAGACTATAACGCGAAACCCGCTGCTTTCAAACAGTCGATTGAAGAGCGGACCACGGCCAAAAAGGCGCAACAAAGTTATTCGGCCGCTTCATGCCGCAGCGGCACGGTCCTAGTTGCACCCGGCAACACCCAGAAGCAATCCCGGGCCCGCTACAGCCGGCGCCCTGATGTTTGGCACTAATGAACGACCGCCCGTCGTATGTGCATAAACCCGAATCCACGTACTGTCGCTCAAGCATGTGAATTGAGCATGATCAATATAATTATCAGGCATTGGACGCATGATACGACGATTAATAGTCTTCCTCAAAACTGAAAGCTGCGGACCTAGGAGTCGGGGCGACTTGCCGTTTGGAGGGCAACAGGTCGATCGGGAGGCCGCTTAATAATCGTATGATCACAATGGGAGGACATCATGATCAACAGAAGAACATTCCTGCAAGGCACGACGGCAATTGCCGGGCTTTCGGCCCTCGGCAAGCCGGCCCTTGCCGCCAACGAGCCGATCAAGATCGGCTTCGTGTCGCCGCGCAGCGGCCCACTGGCCCCGTTTTCGGATTCCGACGATCACGTGATCGGATCGTTCCTTAAGTCCCAGGCCGCCAAGGATCTCAATATCGAGGTCATTATCAAGGACGGCCAGTCCAATGCCAATCGCGGCTCCGAAGTCACCCGCGAATTGATCGTCGAGGACGAAGTCAGCTTGGTTCTGGTGGCCGGCACGCCCGAAACGACCAATCCCGTCTCGACGATCTGCGAGGCCGAACAGGTCCCCTGCATCTCCTCGGTGGCGCCATGGCAGTCCTGGTTCGACAGCCAGCAGCGCGACCCCGCCAACCCGCAGCCCTTCAGATATGCCTACCATTTCTTCTGGGGCTACGACGATTTGACCAGCGCCTTCATCAATATGTGGAAGCGACTGGACACCAACAAATCGGTCGGCGCGCTCTTTCCCAACGACGCGGACGGCAACGCCATGGGTGATGATTCGACCGGGCTGCCTGGAATTGCACGCGGGCTGGGCTACAAGGTCACCGACCTTGGCCGCTTCCAGAACCTCAGCGACGATTACAGCGCCCAGATTCGCGCCTTTATCGAGGCCGATGCTGAGATCTTGACCGGCGCGGTAATCCCGCCAGATTTCATCACCTTCTGGACCCAGGCGAAACAGCAGGGCTACAACCCCAAATTCGCCTCGGTCGCCAAGGCCCTGCTGTTCCCGCAGGTGCCCATGGCGCTTGGCGATCTGGGCCACAATCTGGCCTGTGACGTCTACTGGTCGCCAGCCCATCCGTATAAATCGTCGCTGACCGGGGAATCCTCGGCCGAGATCGCAGCCGGTTTTACCGAGGCCACAGGCCGCATCTGGTCGCAACCCATCGGCTTCTCCCACGCGCTGTTCGAGGTCGCCGTGGATGCACTGCGCAGGGTCGACGACCACACCAACTTCAATGCGCTCGCTGAGGCCATTTCCACCGCCAAGGTCGACTCAATTGTCGGTCGTTTGGCCTGGGGTGGAGACGACGTACCGACGCCCGCCAACCACAATGTCACCAAGACACCGGTCGTTGGCGGCCAGTGGCGGAGGATCGATGGCGACAACTGGTCGCTTGAGATCGTGGACAAT
>JAGRHK010000186.1 GCA_020444985.1 Candidatus Competibacteraceae bacterium | reverse complement strand
GAGATCACCGGGCGCGAAGTGCGCCTGATCGATCAGGACGGCGAGCAAGCGGGGATTGTTCCCTTGGCGCATGCCAGGCGGATGGCCGAGGATGCCGAACTGGATTTGGTGGAAATCTCCCCGAATGCCAAACCACCGGTTTGCCGCATTATGGATTATGGCAAATACCGGTTCGAGCAGGCCAAGAAACAAAGCGAGGCCCGGAAAAAACAAAAGCAGATCCAGGTCAAGGAAATCAAGTTTCGTCCAGGCACGGACGAAGGAGATTATCAGGTCAAACTGCGCAACCTGATCCGTTTCCTCGGTGAAGGCGACAAAGCCAAAGTGACGTTGCGGTTTCGCGGCCGCGAGATGGCGCACCAGGATATTGGCCTCAACCTTCTCAAGCGCGTCGAAGATGATCTCGCCGCTTACGGCGCTGTGGAACAGCGCCCCCGTATGGAAGGACGGCAAATGGTGATGACCCTCGCGCCGGTCAAAAAGAAGTAATTTTCCCCGCCAGGCGCCGACTATTCCCTGCCCCGACACCGGCTGGGATTAATCCATGAATTGAATTTAATTTTTTAAAATTGCGGAGTTAAGCAATGCCCAAGATGAAAACCAATCGCGGCGCGGCCAAACGCTTCAGTCGCACGGGTTCCGGCCAGTTCAAGTGTTCCCACTCGCACCTTCGGCACATTCTGACCAAGAAGAGCGCGAAACGGAAACGCCAGTTGCGCGGCACAACGACCATCGTGGCGGCAGATATCCGGGCCGTGCGCCAAATGTTGCCCTACGCCTGATGCGGCTGAATCGGAGAAATTAAGTCATGCCTCGAGTGAAACGCGGCGTTACCGCCCACGCCCGCCATAAAAAAGTCCTTAAACAAGCCAAAGGTTATTACGGCGCTCGCAGCCGGGTATACCGGGTCGCCAAACAGGCGGTGATCAAAGCCGGCCAGTATGCCTACCGCGATCGTCGCCAAAAGAAGCGCGATTTCCGCGCGTTGTGGATCGTGCGCATTAATGCGGGCGCTCATGAAAATGGTCTATCCTACAGCCGGTTGATCAATGGTTTGAAGAAGGCCGCTGTTGAAATCGACCGTAAGGTGCTGGCCGATTTGGCTGTGTTTGATAAGCCGGCCTTCGCCGAACTGGCCAACCGCGCCAAGGCGGCTCTCGGCGTCGCCTGAACGATTCCCCCCACTTCTCATTATGGGGAAAGGCGTGATCCTTTCCCTTTTTTGTGAGCCATCGTTACGAGACCCACCCGCGTGGATGCACTGTCCGAATTATTGCAAACCGCTCAGGCCGCTGTGGCTGACGCTGTCGATCTCGCTGCTCTGGATCAAGTGCGTGTTCATTATCTGGGCAAGAAAGGCGCGCTCACCGAGCGGCTCAAGGAACTGGGCAAATTGCCTGCCGAGGAGCGTCGTCAGGCCGGCCAGGCGATCAATGAGGCCAAGCAAACGCTGGAAGCAGCGCTTGCCGCGCGCAAAATCGAACTGGAAGCGATTGCGCTGGATGGTCGACTGGCCAGCGAAGCGATCGACGTCACGCTGCCCGGACGAGGCCAGCGCCCTGGCGGTTATCATCCGCTGAGCCGCACGTTGACCCGGATTGAGGAACTGTTCGTGAGAATTGGTTTCGCCATCGCTGAAGGGCCGGAAGTCGAAGACGATTTTCGCAATTTCGAGGCGCTCAACATCCCCCCGCATCATCCAGCGCGAGCGATGCATGACACGTTCTATTTTGACGCACACACCTTACTGCGCACGCACACCTCGCCGGTGCAGATCCGCGTCATGGAAACCCAACCGCCGCCGGTGCGGGTTATCGCCCCAGGCCGGGTTTACCGCTGTGATTCCGACGTGACCCATTCGCCGATGTTTCATCAGGTGGAGGGATTGCTGGTTGACGAAGACGTCAGTTTCGCGGACTTGAAAGGCGTGCTGGATGATTTCCTGCGGAACTTCTTCGAGCGCGATCTGGCGGTGCGTTTTCGCCCCTCCTATTTCCCCTTTACCGAACCTTCCGCCGAAGTGGACATCGCCTGTGTGATCTGTAGCGGCGCCGGCTGTCGGGTATGCAAGCAGAGTGGCTGGCTGGAGGTGTTGGGTTGCGGCATGGTGCATCCGGCGGTGTTTGACAAAGTGGGGATCGACAGCGAGCGTTATACGGGTTACGCCTTCGGCATGGGCGTTGAACGACTGACCATGTTGCGTTATGGCGTCAATGACCTGCGGTTATTCTTCGATAACGACCTGCGTTTCCTGCGGCAGTTTCAATGAGGTTCACAGCATGAAAGTCAGCGAACAATGGCTGCGAGAATGGGTTAATCCCGATCTGTCCAGCGCCGAACTGGCTGCGCAACTGACCATGGCCGGTCTGGAAGTGGATCATCTGGAACCTGCCGCGCCTGCGTTTACAAAAGTCGTTGTCGGTCGGGTTATCGCCTTGATCCAGCACCCGGAGGCTGACCGGTTGCGGGTGGCGACCGTGGATGTTGGACAGACGGATCCCTTGCAAATTGTTTGCGGCGCGCCCAATGTCGTCATGGGCATGTGTGCGCCGACCGCTCTGATCGGCGCCGTCTTGCCTGGGGGGTTGGCGATCAAAAAATCCAGGCTGCGCGGCATTGAGTCACAAGGCATGTTGTGTTCAGCCAAGGAATTAGGTTTGGCGGAAAGTTCTGCTGGATTGTTGCCTTTGCCGGCTGACAGCTCACCGGGTCAGAGTGTGCGTGAGCTGCTCGGACTGGATGACGTCATCATCGAAATCGAATTAACGCCCAATCGGGGCGATTGCTTGAGCATGGAAGGCGTGGCTCGCGAAGTTGCGGTTCTCAACCGATGTGAGTTTCAGCCACTGGCGGTGGAAACGATAAGTCCAGCGGTGGATGCCACCTTCCCGGTCACGCTGCTGGATCCCGCCGACTGTCCGCGCTATGTGGGACGAGTCATTCGCGGCGTCGATCCTGCGGCTGACACGCCCTTATGGATGCAGGAGCGGTTGCGTCGAGCTGGCATTCGAAGTCTGGGGCCGCTGGTCGATGTGACCAATTATGTGATGCTGGAACTGGGTCAACCAATGCATGCCTTTGATCTGAACCGGTTAACCGGCGGCATCGAAGTGCGTCGCGCCCGGCCTGGCGATCGATTGGAATTGCTCAATGGCGTCGTCATTGAGCCGGATGCGGGGGCCTTGCTGATTACCGATCAGCAAGGTCCTCTGGCGCTGGCCGGGATCATGGGCGGCGAAATCAGTTCCTGCACCGACGCCACGCGCGATGTGTTCCTGGAAAGCGCCTTTTTTGCGCCCGCCAGCATTGCTGGCCGCGCGCGCCGTTATGGACTGCAAACAGACTCCTCCTATCGTTTCGAGCGTGGCGTCGATCCGCAATTGCAACGCCGCGCCGCCGAGCGCGCTACACAGTTGTTGATCGATATGGCGGGCGGTCAGCCGGGACCAATCATCGAAACCGTATCGCTGGAACACTTGCCGATGGAGCCGGTGATCCGCTTGCGGCCGTCGCGCATTCATAAACTGCTGGGTATGGAAATTCCCCGCGCTCAGGTCGAAGACATCTTGCGTCGATTGGGTATGACGGTGACAACCGAGATTGATTATTGGCTGGCGACGCCGCCCAGCAGTCGCTTTGACATTGCCCTGGAAGCGGATTTGATTGAAGAGATCATCCGCATTTACGGCTATGATCGGGCGCCGGCCAATCGCCCGCTAGCTCGGTTGCAAATGCCGCCGCAACCTGAAGAACAGCTGGGTTTGGAACGGTTGCGTGAAACCCTGGTGCAACGGGGATTTCATGAGGCGATCACTTACAGTTTTGTCGATCCCGTTTTTCAAAAACATTTGCACCCTGAATGCGCGCCACTGGCGCTGATGAATCCAATTTCCGCTGATCTGGCGGTGATGCGCGCCAGTTTATGGCCGGGTTTATTGAAAGCGTTGATCTATAATCAAAAGCGTCAGCAGTCGCGCGTGTGTTTGTTTGAGCAGGGCTTGAATTTTTTGCCCACTGCCGACGGATTGGAGCAGGCGCTATTTCTCGGCGGCGTCGCTACCGGTCCAGTTTTACCAGAACAATGGGGCGCGCCGGGGCGGATGCTGGATTTTTTCGACTTGAAAGCCGATGTCGAGGCGCTGTTGGCCTTGACAGGCGCATTGGGAACGTTCCGCTTTGTCGCCGTCGCGCATCCAGCGCTGCATCCAGGGCAAAGCGCCCGGATTGAGCGGTCCGGGGAATCCATCGGTTGGATGGGCGCGCTGCATCCGCGCGTTGCGCGCGAGCTGGATATAGAAGGCGATGTCTTCGTTTTCGAGCTGCGGCTGGCGGGATTGCAAGCAGCGCGCTTGCCGGCGTTTGAGGAATTATCCCGCTTTCCGATGAGCCGTCGCGATCTGGCGATTGTGGTGGATGAGAGCGTCACTGCGCAAGCGGTCAAAGATTGTATTCATCAGCGGGGCGGCTCTTTGCTGCGTGAAGTTTGGCTGTTTGACGTCTACCGAGGCAAGGGGATCGCCGAAGGTCGAAAAAGTTTAGCTTTTGGGTTGAATTTACAGGATTTTTCGCGCAATCTTACCGACAGAATGGTTGATGAGACCGTATCCGGCATTATTGCCGGTCTCACCGAAC
>JAGRHK010000185.1 GCA_020444985.1 Candidatus Competibacteraceae bacterium | reverse complement strand
TTGGTTGCAGGATGCGAATTATGCAAAAACCAGCGGCTATGATGCCGATGGCCAGATGACCTGGAATGCCGCGATGACGTGGGCAGATCAACTGGTCTATGGCGGCTATGACGACTGGCGCTTACCGACGATTGTCGACACGGGAACGCCGGGTTGCAATGTTGCGAACAGCGGTACGGATTGTGGCTACAACGTGCAGACGGCGGATACCGGTACGAACCCGGTGACGGTATACAGCGAGCTCGCCTATATGTACTACGTCAATTTGGGACTCAAGGGCTACTTTGATACCTCTGGGGGCGTCCAAGTGGATTGGGGTATCTTTGGTGACGGCACGGGTGGTAATGGTAGACAAAATAATGTTGGATTAATTAATAACTTGCAATCCTTCGTGTACTGGTCCGGTGCCGAGTACACGCCGAATTCCAATTTCGCGTGGTACTTCAATGCCCTCTACGGCCTCCAGAACGCCTTCTATAAGGACAACGTCGTCTACGCTTGGGCCGTGCGCTCCGGCGATGTCGCCGTCGCCCCGCCTTCCATTCCGGAACCGGGCAGTCTTGCGCTGGTCGGGTTAGGCGTGATCGCGTTGGGCGCGGCCCGGCGGCGGCGTGGGTGATTGAGTGATTGGGGTGAGCGCATCGCCGCTGCTCTTTGGAAAAACCTGCGCTTAGAACCCAAACTGAGACGCCAGCGTCTCCGCTCGGTCGGCGATGGCGTCGATTTTCTCGGCTACATTCATCCCCAGGATGCTGAGAGGCTTGCCTGCTGAAACTGAAGCGGTTACAACCGAATCACTGCTGCACTTTGTAGTGGTTTCCCGATGGAACAAACCCGGCGAAGATTCCGGTTCCTGCTGGAGCAAAAGAAGTCGGTTACCTGGATCGGCCTGACCGGACGCTACCTGACCGGTGGGCTGGATGGAGTCTCGAACGTCGTTGCCATGAAGGACAGTTTGTGACTGGCAGGGTTTAATATGTCAGATTAGTAATTTTGTTGCTTTGCACAAATCTTTATTTTAACCTATTGATTCTATTTTCAACCTTAGAAAAACAAGGATTCGACCTGCTCATTGTTGATGGATCGCAAGGACAATCGGCGCTCGTTAAGGTCAATATCAATATTATTTTTTAATCAAACTCAGGTGGAATATGTCCGAAGAGGCTATTCAGCTTTATCAAAAGCGCATTCATATTCATCCACGCTCGGTCAAGGGACCGTTCCGTAATCTGAAGACCGGCATTCTGAGCTTGGCCATGGCGATTTATTTCCTGTTGCCCTGGTTACGCTGGGAGCGGGCCAACGCACCGAATCAGGCTGTGCTGTATGATTTACCGGGACGGCATTTCTACATCTTTGGTCTGACCATTCAGGTGCAGGATATCTTTTGGCTGGCCGGCGTCTTGATCATCTTCGCCGTTCTGTTGTTTTTCGTCACCGGACTGGCGGGCCGAGTCTGGTGCGGCTACTTCTGTTTCCAGACCCTGTGGACCGATCTGTTCATGATGATCGAACACTGGGTGCAGGGCGAACGGCCTGCGCGCATTCGCCTGGACCGTAAGCCCTGGACGAACCGCAACAAGTTGCTCAAGAAAGGCGGGACTTATGCACTGTGGCTGATAGTCGCCTTCTGTACCGGTCTGACTTTTACCATGTACTGGGTCAACGCCCCCACCTTGGTGGTCGAGTTCTTCACTGGCCAAGCAGCCTACGCCGCCTATTTCACGACATTCTTCCTCACCGTGACGACCTTTGTCATGGCGGGTCTGGCGCGCGAACAGGTTTGCATCTACATGTGCCCGTATGCCCGCTTCCAGAGCGCCATGTTTGATCATGACACCCTGATCATTTCCTATGACACGCAAAGAGGCGAGGGACCGAATGGCCGGGCCAAGCCGCACCGGGGGGTCAGGACGCCCGAGGAGCGCAAAGCGCAAGGCGTTGGCGAATGCATTGACTGCGGGCATTGCCTCCTGGTTTGTCCGGTCGGGATCGACATTCGTAACGGCTTGCAATACCAATGTATTTCCTGCGCGCTGTGCATTGATTCCTGCGAACACAGCTTGATCAACTACACTTCGGAAAACGCCATGAACGGCGGTAAGACCCGCCTCCTGCGACCGAAAACCGTTGGTTATGGAGTGATTTTAACCGTGGCGACGGCAACGCTGGCGTGGAGTATTCTCACCCGCTCACCCTATACCGGAACGGTAGAGCAGATCCGTCAACCGTTATATACCCTGCTTTCCGACGGCGGGATTCGCAACGCCTACGAGATCAAGCTGAATAACAAGCTGACTGCACCCATGAAGATCGGCATCCGCATCGAAGGATTACCCGGCGCAACCCTGGATATGAACGGGATGGAGCAACTGGAGCTGGCGCCGCAGGAGCGGATCAAGCTGTTGGCGCGCGTACAAGTTGCGCCATCCCAACTGACTGAGGCGTCCGGCGATAAGATCACCTTTATTATCGAGGCGCTGGACAACACATCGGTAGCGCCGATTCGTCAAGAAGCGCCGTTCTACATTCCGGAAAGCCAGGGATGAACCCGCTGTTGCTCGGCCTGGCGCTGGGCGCTGGGCTGATCGTTCTGGTCAATGGGCTGTTAGTGCGTTTTACGCGCATGAGCGCTCAGCAGGCGGCAATGACGGTCATGCTAACGACGCTGGGTCTGTATGTGCCCTACGCCATTGTGTATTGGCCCGGTGGCGATATTTTTGCCATTCATCTGGCGATTTATCTGCTTGCATCGCTGGGTTGTGGCCTGGTGTTGAGCGCCCGCGCCCGCAGTCAGGGTTTGCACTGGGGACCAATAGTGATCGGCGGCTTCTTCGTATTCGTGGTGGTGTCGGGAGCGGTGTTCATCGCGGTCGCCGAGCAGGGCCTGACCACCTCGCTGTGGAGTCGGCTGTTGCCCGAAGCCGATAGCCAGCGCGCGGTCACCTCGGTCTTTCCTGGAGTGGTTTCGCACGATTTCCACAAGAAGGAATCGTTATATAACCAGTATCTGCAGCAGGTGGCGCGGCAGCGCCAGCGGGGCTGGCAGGTGCAAAAGGGCTGGCTGGATCAACCCGTCGTTGCTGAGCCAACGCTGTTTCGGGTCGTGGTGCGCGCTCGCGATGAAGAGCCGGTCACTGGTGCGACTGTGGCCGGCCAATTTCTTCGGCCTTCTACCCGAACGTTGGATGTCGATTTCACCCTGACAGAAACTGCGCCGGGCGTCTACGAATCACCGATCGCCTTACCCGCAGCCGGGCATTGGGATTTGGCGCTGAGTATTCGCAAAGGGGATGATTTGCACGAGATCCGCGCCAATACGTCGGTCATGGAACGGCAAGCGGCCCAGTAATCGATGTCTGTTACGGCTGAAGCGGCGACTGCGCCCGAGATCCCGGATTCCCGGATGGAATGTTTTCATTGCGGTCTGCCAGTTCCGCCAGGCGCGCAGTATGCCGTGGCGATTGACGAGGAGCGTCAGCCGATGTGTTGTCCTGGTTGCCAAGCTGTAGCCGAGGCCATTGTCGCTGCCGGGCTGACCGATTTCTACCGACATCGCACCGCACCTTCCCAGCGGACTGAAGATCGGATTCCCGAGCCGTTGCGTGGTCTGGAACTCTATGACCGGGCTGATTTGCAAAAAAGCTTTGTCCGGGTGGAAAGCGCACAGGTTCGCGAAGCCGCTCTGATCCTGGAAGGCCTTGTTTGCGCGGCCTGTGTCTGGCTGAATGAGCGGCATGTGAACGCCCTGCCCGGCGTCCTGGAATTCCGGGTCAACTATGCGACCCACCGCGCGCGGGTGCGTTGGGACGAAGGTCAAATCAAGCTCAGCGCCATTCTCGCCGCCATCACTGCGATTGGTTACATCGCCCATCCCTTTGATCCCGGTCGCCAGGAAGCCTTGCAGCAGCGGGAGCGCAGGGTGGCATTGCGGCGTCTGGCCGTAGCCGGGTTGTTTGCCATGCAGGTGATGATGCTGGCCGTAGGTCTCTATGTGGGCGAATATCAGGGCATGGAAGAATGGATTCGCCAGCTCCTGCGCTGGGTATGCCTGATCTTGACGGTTCCAGTCGTCGCCTATTCGGCGCAACCCTTTTTCACGATGGCTTGGCGCGATCTGCGTCGTCGACAACTGGGCATGGATGTTCCGGTCGCATTAGCCGTTCTGGCGGCCTTTACTGCTAGCGTCTGGCATACCGTGCAAGGTCATGGCGAGATTTACTACGATTCGGTGACCATGTTCGTCTTCTTCCTGTTGAGCGGTCGGTTTCTGGAAATGGCGGCCCGTCATCGGGCCGGACAAGTCTCCGAGGCGCTGGTGCGGATGTTGCCAGCGACGGCAACGCGCTTGGATGACGCCGGTGGAGAAGAAGTTGTTCCTGTCGCGGAACTAGCGGTCGGCGACCGGGCGCTGGTGCGTCCCGGCGCAACAATCCCGGCGGATGGCCGAATTGAGGAGGGCGCCAGCCGTGTTGATGAATCGTTGCTCAGCGGGGAAAGTTTACCCGTGCCTCGGCAGGTAGGCGAGGCGTTGATCGGCGGGTCGGTGAATGTAGAAAGTCCGCTGGTGATGCGAATTGAGAAAGTCGGTGCGGAAACGGTGCTATCGGCGATTGTTCGGTTACTAGATCGCGCGCA
>JAGRHK010000184.1 GCA_020444985.1 Candidatus Competibacteraceae bacterium | reverse complement strand
AGCACCCCAGAAACCGCCTCCCATACCTCCAAGTCCTTCCTTGACAAACTACATAATTCCTTAACTTGTGACCAATGCGGTTAGCCGAATGGTTGCCAACGGAGGGATGGCCGGCATTCATAGACGTTCAAACCCATGTCGGGCGCTGCTGGCGTTGGGAGGTCGAACAGGAACGGCGGGCGGCGCCGGCAACGGTGGTTCCTTGGCCAGCGGCATCGCGTAAAAATTACGGCATTACGGATGAAGCCAGCGCCGAGAAAGACAAAAACAGCCTCTTTCCCGCGCACATCGAAGGCGTAAAGCTGCTGCTCGGATTCGGACCTATGCCAACCGCTGATCGGATCGGCTGGGCAGGAGAGTCGGATCACCCTGGGTTAGCAGAACGGCCAGCATCCCTACGCCCGCATTGGCAAGATGCCGATCCATCGCTATCTCCTACGCTGTTACCGCCCCTTTTGGCAAAAGGGAGTGAGCAGGGATTTCAACCCTCCACACCGGGCCAAACCTTCCGCGACAAACTGAAAGCGGGTGGTGAAGGCCCGCTGATGGTGGTCATTCCCGCCGGGCGGTTCGTCATGGGTTCGCCGTCGGATGAACCGGAACGATGGGATAGCGAAGGCCCGCAACGCGAGGTGCATATTGCCCAACCCTTCGCTTTGGGCGCTTACGCGGTGACTTTCGACGACTACGACCGTTATTGCGACGCCATGAAACAGATGAAACCCAGTGACGCGGGTTGGGGTCGAGGCAATCGGCCGGTGATCAATGTTTCCTGGGACGACGCCCGCGCTTATTGCGCATGGCTGAGTAAACAGACCGGGCGGGTCTATCGGCTGCCCAGCGAGGCAGAATGGGAATACGCCTGCCGGGCGGGCGTCGATACGCCATTCCACTTCGGCGTATGCATCAGCACCGACCAAGCCAACTTCGATGGCGCCTTCACCTACAATGACTCGAAAGAGGGGCAAGATCGACAGCAAACCGTGCCGGTGGGCACATTTTCGCCGAACGCCTTCGGACTGTATGAGATGCACGGCAACATCTGGGAATGGTGCCAGGATGCTTGGCACGACGATTACGATGGCGCACTGACCGATGGTTCGGCTTGGGAAGCCGATGAAACCGGGGTCCGAGTGGTGCGCGGCGGGTCCTGGGCTGATCTTCCAGGCGGCGCGCGCTCAGCCGCCCGCGATCTCAACTTTCCGGACGCCCGCAGCGTCAGCCTCGGCTTTCGGGTATGGTGTGCGGTTCCTACGAGGAACGGGATACTGGCGCCGCTTACTTCTGCAACAGGCGCCGAATCGCCTCCAAGTGTTCAGGTTCCTGATGGCACAGCCCTTGAAAATGGGCGCAAACATCCAGGAAATCCCTGAGATCCAAGCGCGGAGCCATCTTCATCAGGCGCTTGGTCAGACGCAGGGCTTTCTGGGGTTGATCCGCGAAACGCGCCGCCACTTCCTGCGCACGCGCCAGCAAACGTTCCGGCTCCACCACTTCCAGGACGATTCCCAGCGCCTTTGCCTCAGCGGTATCGATGACCCGCCCGCTCAAAGTGAGTTCGAACGCAGCCTGATAACCGATCAGGCGTTGCAGGAACCACGCCCCGCCATCGCCCGGAATCAGGCCCAGATTCAGGAAGGTTTCACCGAATGTCGCTGTGCGGGAGGCGATGCGGAGATCCGCCATGTTGGCCAGATCGAAACCAGCGCCAATCGCTGGCCCGTTCACTGCCGCGATGATCGGAATTTCGACCTGCTGCAAAGCTAATGGCAGGCGCTGAATGCCACGCCGATAGCGGGCAGCGACGGCGGCGGCATCGCCGGCAAAGTCGTCTCGACGCTCAGCCATGTCCTTGACGTTACCGCCGGCGGAGAAAGCGGAACCGGCAGCAGTGATGATCAAGGTCGCCACTTCGTCGCAACCGTTCACCCAATCGGCGACCGTGATGATGTCGTCGACAAGTTGCGTTCCGGTCAAGGCGTTGCGCACGTCATGGCGGTTCAGGGTCAAGGTGGCGACGCGCCCTTCGCACTGAAGCAACGCATCTGTCAATGACGGTAAATTCATGGTCGTATCTCTGTGGTTGCGCGCACATTCATTCCTGCAATTCGGGCCGGCTGGCGAAGTTGGTCAACGCCTCTGGGTTAGCGAGGGCTTCGACATTCTTGACCGGCTGGCCGTGGACGATGTTGCGCACTGCCAGTTCGACGATTTTGCCGCTCTTGGTGCGGGGAATTTCGGCGACTTGCAGCACCTTCGCCGGCACATGGCGCGGTGTAGCGTTATCCCGAATCGTGCGCTTGATCCGGGCGATCAAGGTGTCGTCCAATGCCAAGCCCTCCTGGAGCTTCACAAACAGGATTACCCGCACGTCGCCTTCCCAGTCTTGGCCGACGACGATCGATTCCACAACTTCCGGTAGTTTTTCCACCTGACGGTAAATCTCGGCGGTGCCGATGCGCACGCCGCCTGGATTGAGCGTAGCATCCGAGCGGCCGTGGATGATCAGCCCGTCGTGTTCGGTGATTTCGCAGAAATCGCCGTGATGCCAGACGTCGGAGAAGCGTTCGAAATAGGCAGCCTGGTATTTTTTCCCGTGGGGGTCGTTCCAGAAACCGATGGGCATGCAGGGAAACGGGCGGGTGCAGACCAGTTCGCCTTTCCGTTCCCGAACGGATTGGCCCTGGTCGTTCCACACGTCAACCGCTAATCCCAAACCCTTGCATTGAATCTCGCCGCGCCAGACCGGTAACAGCGGATTCCCCAGCACGAAACAGGATACGATATCGGTGCCGCCGGAAATTGAGGACAGTTGCAAATCCGGTTTGATGGCGGCGTACACGAAGTCGAAGCGTTCGGCAACCAACGGGCTGCCGGTGGAGGTGACGACCCGCAGGTGGCTCAAGTCGTATGCTGCTCCTGGCTTGAGGCCGGTCTTCTCCAAAGCATCGAAATATTTGGCCGAGGTGCCGAAATGGGTCATGCGCTCGGTTTGGGCGTAGTCCCAGAGAACCCGGCCCTGTGCGACAAAGGGACTGCCATCGTACAGCAACAGCGTTGCGCCGGACGCCAGACCGGATACCAGCCAGTTCCACATCATCCAACCGCAGGTGGTGAAGTAGAACAGGCGATCATTTTCCCGAATGTCGGTATGCAGCTGATGTTCCTTCAAATGCTGCAACAGCGTCCCGCCCGCGCCATGCACGATGCACTTGGGCACGCCTGTGGTGCCCGAGGAATACAGGATGTAGAGCGGATGATCGAAAGGCAGCGAGACGAATTCGGGTTCGGTCGCCGCCGCATGGGGCGCGACGAAGCGAGCCAGGGAAATTCCTTTGGGCAACTGCGCCACCCATGCGTCCATGTCGTCATCATTCAGGTAGGGCGCCAGAATCAAACGTTCCACGCTGGGCAGTTGTGGCGCGAGTTCGACTAACTTGTCGCGGATATCGATGGCCTTGCCGTTGTACCAGTAACCATCGCAGGCGATCAGCACCTTAGGTTCAGTCTGGCCGAAGCGGTCGAGCACGCCCTGTACCCCGAAATCCGGTGAAGCGCTGGTGAACACCGCGCCGATGCTGGCCGTTGCCAACATCGCAACGATCGTTTCCGGCAGATTGGGCAGATAGGCCGCAACTCGATCACCCACATCGACGCCCATAGCGGTCAGAGCGGCTGCAAACTGGGCGACTTGCCGCCGCAGCTCGACCCGCGACAACCGACGCTGCATCTGGTCTTCGCCCCAGAACACCAAGGCTTCTGGGTTCTCACTATCCCGCAGCAGGTTCTCGGCGAAATTGAGGTGGGCATCAGGGAACCAACGGGCGTCCGGCATCCGCTCCGGGTCGACGAGGACGCGTTCTCCGCGCTCGCCCACCACGCCGCAGAAATCCCAGACCGCTGGCCAGAATTGTTCCGGCGCCGCGATCGACCAGGCGTGCAGCTCCGCATACGAGGCCAGCCTTGCGCCGGACCCTGTTCGAGCGTAGTCCATAAAACCTGCCATCCGCGTCGTGGCGCTCCAAACGGGATCAGGCGTCCATAACGGTCGTAAAGCGTTGCTCATCGTTCTTCTTCCTTTTCTTCCTTTAATGATCGGGGAGGTTCAGCACAGCGCTGGCTGGCGCGCGCCCGCGCGACTTTGGAAACCGGCGGACGGCCTAAAGCCGCGTTGATCCACCAAGCGCATTCGATCAACGCGTCGAGGTCAACGCCGGTTTCAATACCCAGCCCGTTCAGCAGATACACGACATCTTCGGTGGCAACGTTGCCGGAAGCGCCTTGAGCATAGGGGCACCCCCCCAGCCCGGCGATTGAAGCGTCGAACGTGGTCACACCGCATTGCAGTGAAGCGTAAATATTGGCGATGGCCATGCCATAGGTGTCGTGGTAGTGACCAGCGATACGGTCGAGGGGGATGCGGGCGCTGACGGTCTCGATCAGACGCTGGGCGGCTTCCGGCGTCCCCACGCCGATGGTGTCGCCCAAGCTGATTTCGTGGCACCCCATGTCGAATAGAGCGCCGGCCACCTGAGCGACCGCCGCCGGCTGGATAGGCCCTTCGTAAGGACAACCAAGCACGCAGGACACATAACCACGGACCCGAACGCCGGCTTGTTCCGCCGCCGCTATTACCGGTTCGAAACGTTTCAGCGCGTC
>JAGRHK010000183.1 GCA_020444985.1 Candidatus Competibacteraceae bacterium | reverse complement strand
CGCCGATCTGGAATGGTTGGCCGCTGCAATCCGCAATAATGACCATGCGGCCCTGCTCGCCACCTTCCAGCGGGCCAAGCACGCTCGGGACAACCTGTATCTTGACTGATCAATGGGCGTGAACGGCCTGCGCCGAATGCCTGCCACCGATAGCCGCCTGCTGCCGCGAACTCGAAATATCGCGAAACGGCGGCGCGCCAAACAGGCGGCTGTCCTCACGGCTGAAGGTAAGATTAGGCCGCATTGCGTTTTTGCTCAATCGGTAAGGCAGCTATTTCTCGGTCGACCGCCAGATAATCCTCAATCCTGACGACATCAATCTGTTCAGGCTGCAGGAAGCCCTCAGCATATTGGCGGTAAACCCCGGAACGCAGGAACAACTCGAACAACGCCGAATCGATATGCTGCTCATCGCGCATCCGAGCCATGATCTCTAACGCCTCAGACAGCGTTTTTCCTGATTTATACGGTCGGTCAATCGCTGTGAGCGCCTCAAAGATATCGGCAATCGCCATCATTCGCGCCGGAATGCTCATCTGCTCGCAACACAGGCGCTTGGGGTAACCGGTTCCATCCATTTTTTCATGATGCCCCCCGGCGATTTCCGGCACCCGCCGCAAAAGCTTGGGAAAAGGCAAACGTGACAACATGACGATGGTCTGCACGATATGTTCGTTGATCTTGTAGCGCTCTTCCTCGGTCAAAGTGCCGCGACTGACGCACAGGTTGTGCAACTCCCCCCGGTCATACAGCCACTCCGGCACGTCCAGATGGAACCCCCAGGGATTATCCGGTTCAATGCGCTCCTGCGGACCACGGACAAAGCGATGTTCGGGTTTATCCGCCAGCAGCGGCTCCACCGCTGGCAGCGGCTCGACCGGCGAACATTTCTTACGGTCCAATTCCTCGTGCGACAGCCCCAACCGGTCGTCCAAAGTACGCAACCAGGTTCGTTCCGCGATCTGCCGGACCCGTGCGACCTGTTCGGGACTCATGAATTCGCCACCCTGATTGCACTGGGCGATAAAGGCGAACTCTTCGTCCAACGCTTGCCATTGCGCTTGTAAATCCGCCTGTAGCGCATCGGGGTCGCCGCCAGCGGCGATCTGTCGCCAACAGGCAATTTCGGCATCGCGCTTCAGGACTTCAAACCGCATGCGCACTTCGTGAATCCGGTCATGGATCGTTTCCAGCTTGGTCGCCTTGTCCACCACATACTCGGGGGTCGTGATCTTGCCGCAATCATGCAGCCAGCACGCGATGTGCAGTTCCTCCCACTCTGCCGCATTCAGAGAGAAGTCGCGAAACGGCTCCTCCTGACTGGCGCAGGCCGCTTGCGCCAACCATTTGGTCAGTTCCGGCACACGGGCGCAGTGCCCGCCCGTGTAGGGACTTTTGGCGTCAATCGCATCGGCTAAAAGATGAATGAAGGCGGCAAACAGATTTTTCTGGGCGTGCAGTAATCGCCGGTTTTCGATGGAGACCGCTGAAGTGCCGGACAGTGCGGCGATGAACGCCAGCAATTCCGGCGAAACGCCCTCGTCAGTATCCACAGTCAAGAACTTCAACAACGCCAGCACCCCCACCGGTTCCTCCTGACGATTGCGCAGCGGCACAATAATCAACTGGCCGACGCGCTCCGCCAACGCACCGGTCAACGGCGCCAGATAATCGGCCAGCGGTTCGCTGCCCGTCAGCGGGCGAATTTGCGGCTCTGTCGCTTGCGTTGCCTGGATCAGTGGATGCGACGCCGAGTCGGTCAGCGATAGCGTTGCGAACTGGGTGGCTGTAACCGGGTTGGCTTCATCGCGTGACCGAGCGGCGGCCGGCTGTAATTCACGCTCATCGTCACTGATCAGCAACAGCAGGCCGCCATCGGCCTGCGCCAACGCCAGCGTTTCAGCCAGCACCCGGTCCAACAACCGGTCGAAGCGCTGCTCCGCCGCCAAAGCCGCACTGATATCCAGAAAGCGGCGGATGGTGGATTTCATCAGCGCCACAGCCTGAGCCAATTGGTTGACTTCGGTAATGATGGAACGCATGGCGATCGGTTCCTGGAACTGAAACTGACGGATATGCGCGGTTTCGTTGATCAGGCTTTTCAAATGCCCGGCGATGCCGCCCGCCAATAGCCAAGTGATCGGCAACGCTAAGAGCACCAGACCCGCTGTGATAAGAACGGATTGATTTCGGATGCGCACGGCGTCGGCCAGCAACTCATTTTGGGGTACGATCAGCGCCAGATAGAAAAGCTTACCCGCCTTATCATCCTGGGTGATCAAGGTTTTGACCTGTCCGCGCCAAGTCTGGCCGACGCTGTCCAGAGTGAAGCCATCGGGATGCAACCGAGCGGGACGCTGCTCCCGATCGCGTAAAGCGCTTTCCAGCACGGTCAGCACCGGCTCCTGGAGTTCGGATAAAATGGCCAGACGCGGCGCCTGACCCTTCACCTGATAAAGCAACCGATCCGGTTCTGGATAAGCAATGACCTGATAACGGTCATCAAACAGCGCCAGGCGCGCGCCAGGCGAAAAGCGGTTGGCGGCCAGCACCATGGAAATTTCCTCCAAGGTGAGATCAGCGCCAATCACCGCCGCGCCGGTTGCCGTGCGCCGGGCCAACGTCGCGCCCACTTCGCGGGTCGTGAAGAATAAATAAGGTTCACTATAGACTCGGTCAGGCCGGTCGCGGGCTAACAAGTACCAGGGCCGGCCGCGCGGATCGAAGACGTAGTCCGGTCGGTCGTCACGACGCAACAGATTTAGCTGGGCGTCATAAAACAGGAAAGTCCCAGTGACTGCGCCTGCAGCATCGCGCTCTACACTCTGCACCAGGTAGCGGGCCGGCTCCGGCGCCTCCAATGCGGGGCGCAGGGGCGAATTCGCGGGCAACGCGCGCAACAGGAAAAAATCACCGTTGCGATAGCCGACGAACAGCGCGGACAGATGCTGAACGGTGGCCAAGGCTTCACGCAGATAGGGAAGGCTGTGCAGGCGCTCTTCCAGCGTTGTTGCAGTCGCCAGTTGTTGCCAAGTCAGCAAATCAACCGTCATCGCAACGGGCGTGAATAAATTGTGCAATTGCTGGCTCGTCCGGTCCGCAATGCGCTCGAAACGCTCATCAGCCGTATGCATCATCAGGCGGGTGGTCTCGGCATAATTATTCCAGATCACCGCCCCGCCCAGCGCCAGGATCAGGGAAATAAACAGCGTCGCGATATGAATGTGCAGCGGAAGCTGGCTATAAATACGAAGCCGGATGGGTAAATTCATTCAATTAATCACATAATTTACATGTTATGTAGCGTTCGCTGCCACACCGATGCGCAATGCTCAATGCTGCGAACGGCTGGGAATCGCGTGCCCCGAAACAAACAGAGCAGCGGCGGCGACCACGACCGAGGGACCAGCGGGCGTGTCCCAACGCAATGATGCCCATAATCCCGCGATGACCGCGATACAACCCAGCGCGCTGGCCAGCAGCGCCATGCCTTCCGGTGACCGGGCGAAGCGCCGCGCTGCCGCTGCCGGAATGATCAGCAGAGAAGTAATGAGCAAAATGCCAACGACCTTCATGGCCGACGCGATCACAATAGCAATCAACAACATGAACGCAAGTCGCACGGCGAATACCGGTACGCCCTCCACCTGCGCCAGTTCCTCATGCACCGTCGCCGCCAGTAGCGGCCGCCATAACCAGGCCAGCGCCGTCAGCGCCAGCAACGCGCCGCCCCAGATCCAATATAGATCATTGGGGCTGATCGCCAGAATGTCCCCAAATAGATAACCCACCAAATCGACCCGCACCGTTTCCAGAAATGCCAGTGCGACCAGGCCCAGCGACAGGCTGGTATGGGCCAGGATGCCGAGTAACGTGTCGGTAGCAAGCCAGCGCTGCCGTTGCAATACTACCAGGGCGAGCGCTACCGTCAGGCAGGTCGCCAAGACTCCCAGCTCCAGATTGATATGCAACACAATACCCAGCATGACCCCCAGTAATCCCGAATGCGCCAGGGTATCGCCGAAATAGGCCATACGCCGCCAAACGATGAAAGCGCCCAGCGGGCCAGCTGCGAGCGCTACGCCCAGACCGCCCAGCACAGCGCGTATCAGAAAATCATCCATCGGCTTCTTCCTGAACAGGCACGACGGCGCCATGCAGATCGTGGCGATGATGGTGATGATGATGGTAAATCGCCAGTCGTCGTGCGCCATCCATCCCGAATAATTCCAGATAAGCCGGGTCCTGGGCGACTCGATCAGGATGGCCAGAGCAGCAGACATGCCGATTCAGGCATACCACCTGGTCTGTCGCCGCCATGACCAGATGCAGTTCGTGCGACACCATGAGAATGCCGCAACCTCGCTGGCGTCGTAAACGGCTGATCAGATCATACAATTCGTATTGACCGCTCAGATCCACGCCCTGGATCGGTTCATCCAGCACCAACAATTCCGGCTCGCGCAACAAGGCGCGCGCCAACAACGCCCGTTGCGTTTCGCCGCCGGAAATGGCCTGCATCGGCGCGTCCAGAACATGCGCTGCGCCCACTTCCCCCAACGCGGACCGCACCCGCTCGCGCGAGGCGCGCATTCCCAAGGTCACAAAACGTTGCACGGTCAGCGGCAGCGTCTCGTCGATCATCAACCGTTGTGGCATGT
>JAGRHK010000182.1 GCA_020444985.1 Candidatus Competibacteraceae bacterium | reverse complement strand
CGGCGCCGATTTTGGCGGGTTAATCGCCCGTCCGGTTTGGATTTCGGGTTGAAAAGCCCTTCTCGACGAAGCGATGGGATAGAGGGCCGATGGCCTTCTCGGCCCCGTAGAGCGCCGTAGGCGCGTTTTAGGGTCTTTGCCGCTAGAAAGTACCGGAACGGCATTTTCGTCGCTTCCTGGCCTTCCTGTGAGCCTCTGCGGGGCTGTTTGTGACCACCGCTCGCATCGTGCCTCCCCTTGGAAGCCGTCTTTTGGGTTTTCGGTGAGGTTCCCGCCGTCCGTTCCCGTGGTCGCTGCCCGCTCAGTGCCTCTGGGGAGGGTTTGGGAGGGGGCTACTGCACCCCTCCCAATCAACATGCCGTGAGCGTAGCGAACTCCGAGAAGGGGGGTCTGGGGGGAGCGCGAAAAAGTTATTCACAGAGAGGGGGGTCTAGGTGCGTCAAAAAGGCCGGTTATCCACAGGGTCGCTTCGCGCGCGCGGGTTTTAAAGAGGTTTTAAAGAGGTTTTAACAAAAAAACAACAGGTTAACTTATTGATTTTAATATAAAAAGTTATCCACAGCCTACCTGCTATCCCGTGCTGACCTACCTGCTATCCCGTGCTGACCTACCTGCTATCCCGTGCTGACCTACCTGCTATCCCGTGCTTTGGTTAAATATTAACCACTATTATTGACCCTCCAAAATTTGGCGCGATCGAAGAGGCCGAACAATCTCCAGGGCATCGTTCACGCTGATCTTCCAACACGCTACAACACCGGCATCGTGCAACTCATTCATGGCCTCCTTAACCTGTTGGCGAAATTTCCATAGCTCACCGGTTTCTGACCCGCATAGCTCTCGCAATCGCTCCAAACCAATGCGGTGCGGGCTTTTTGCCGTTGCTTGGTGACTGAGAACGTAGCCGTGCAACCACTTGGCTAAATCCATACGCAACCCATGGCGCTGTTCCCGCTCAAGCAAGGTGTACGCATTGTCTTCAAACAACACCACCATCTTGGGATTCAGGTACAGCTTGTAATCTTTCGTGATCTCGTCTCGTTCAAAGCTCCCAATCAAGGAACCACCATAGGTCTTGCTTCCTACGGTGATTTCTACCGTACCAGCCGTCAGCCTTGCCACAACAATCTTGAGCCATTCATGATCGCGTTTGCCGGTACAACGGCCTAGCGCTTTCAATAAACCGTGTATCGTCGTTTGGATTTCCGTGCCTAATCCTTGCTCACGGGCGATATGCAACAAGGTCAGCCATACATCCAAATCGGCTTGATCCAAAGTAATTCCGGTGTAACGAATGGTAGTATCTGCCCAAGTGGCGATAATCTGTCGTTCGAGATAGCGGCGTCTTCCTCGCTTAACGACCCCAAATAGTGCAGAACGAAGTACGCATGAAGGACAGGCCCGGATGGCTTCAGGCCAAAGTGGTAAGGTGACTACCTTGGTTGGTATATGAGCTGCTGTCGAGGATACAGGCGTTGGATCTCGTGGACGATGTTGCCTGGCACGCGCTGCGATACCCTCAACCTGCGCAACTAAAGATTCCGTAGTCGGTGGTGTCGTCTGAGACATTTAAGCCCCATCTCTTTCAAATGCACGAAGCATAGCTTCACGCAAAATAGCGTTAATACGGGTCTGGTAACCCTTGCCCTGGCTCTTAAGCCATGCCAGTACATCAGAATCGACACGTACTGTGGTAGAGGTCTTAGTCGGCTTGTAGAACGGATTACGCACAGCATTCTTCCAGAATGCATCGTCTAATGGCGGAATGTCGCTGTAGTCGATTTCGCTGTCCGGCATTTCGGATAGCGCTTTAAGTTCGGCCTTCTGCGCATCCGTCAACGGTGGCAGGTTGTTCAGGTCAGCTTTAAAGCGAACTGTTTTGCTCATAGCATCTTCTCTCTTTCGGTTCAGCGCGGCGCGCCGAAATGATGCGGATCACCTCGGTACCGTCCTCGTCACTCCAAACGGTATGGGCTATCAACAGCAACAGATAACCATCCACAATGCCCAAGGTTTGCCAACGATACTCACCGTTCTCGATACGGTCTTGTTGAACCAGTGCAAATGGGTCGGCAAAGACACGGGTAGCCGTCTCGAAGCTCACATGGTGCTTCTTAAGATTACGTTCCGCTTTCGCCGAGTCCCATTCAAATCTGGTTTTCATGCATTAATGTTAATACTTTTTTGTTGTAATAATAAGACTATAGAATTTTCGCACTCTCTTTTGAAGCTCTAGGCTTCAAAAGAGAGTGCGGCGAATAGCCTCGATAAGGTATAAATAGTCAGGTAGTAGGGGTAAAATTCAACTGCGAAAATTAATGCGAATATTAAGTTGAAAGGCTATGCTGTGCCGATGTATCAGAAACGGCTGTGGCTCGTGGTAATGCTGCTCTTGCTGGGCGTGGGGTTTTGGTTGGGTTTCGTCATGCCTGAGCAAGCCTGGGCGCAGTGGGATGGGGTCCAGTGGCGGGTCGTGGCGGAAAGCTGGGCCGTGCTGTGGCGCGGTTGGCCGTTGGCGCTGTTCGGTGGGCTGATCGGCTTTTTTGGCGCGGGCCTTTTCTTGGCGTTGCGCCTGGAACACGCCCAAGCGGCTGATTTCAAGGCACACATCGCGCGGCTGACCCATGAACGGGATCAGGCTGTGATTGCGGCGGAGCAGCGTGTGCAGGCCCGTGAGCAGGCGGCCCAAGAGCGGGAAACGCGGGCTTTGCAAGCGCAGCGCGACGCCGTACAGGCGCAACAGGAGGCCGATGCGATGTGGGATTCGGCGGAGGATTTTCAGGATCGGACGATGCAGGCGCTTAATCAGGCGAACCTTCGGGCGCGCAACGCCATTCATGCGGCAGCGCGCATCAAACGCCGCATCAAGGGTAAAAAGCGCCTGGGCGCAGGAATATCAGTGCCCTGACAGACGGTCTGAAGTCTGTCCGTTTGGCCACCGGAGCCGCCACGTCACGGGAATCCGAGATTCAGAACCCCCACTGCCCAAATGGGGAGACGTCGCTTCGGCGATATTTCAGTACTCGGCTGCCCAAATCGAGCGGTGCATCCAACGCCCGCCCTTCGGGGGAATGTGGGTCACTTTTTTTTGGGGTTTAAGGGGATGCGTCGGCCAGGCAAGGCCGCTCGCCCGTGCGGGGTCTGACGGACTCGGCCCGGTGGAGAAGCAGACCGCCAATCCGCTTACCGGTGGCAGGTGAGAGCGCCGGGTTGGAATAGAGAGATTCATGCCGTCCGGAGGGACGGGCCGGGGCTGATTCAGCCCTCCGCCTCATTCGAGGTGCGTAATTCGCCTGAAAGGGGGGACTGCGTAGCACGTAAACGCTCACGTTCGCCTTTAAACGCGCTTTGATTTTTATCGATTTGAGCGATTTCGAGTACGGTTTCGGGTACTGATTCGTGCATGGATTCATGCAGCGTTTCGGGTACTGATTCGTGCATGGATTCATGTAAACACTCGTGCAGAATTTGGATTGTGGTCCACACGACTATTTTTTATTGATCAATCAGTTAAACAATGAGTCCATCCAAACCCACGTCCGGTGGCTGGAAAACCAGCCTAGCGGCGGTCTTGAAGGCGCACAACGCCGCCAAGGTAAACGGCTCAGTCGCCAGTCACGCCACGCGCGACAAGCGCGCGGACGTGCTGTACGCCGGGTTCAAACTGCTGCGGGAGCTGGGCTACAAGCTCGACACGGTGCACAGCTTCCGAGGCAAGCACATGCAAGCCCTCGCGAAAGCCTGGGAAGACCGGGGACTCTCCGCCTCCACCCTGCAAAACAATATCAGCACTTTCCGGATTTTCGCCGGCTGGATTGGCAAAGCCGGGATGGTGGAGCACACCGACCGGTACGTTACCCCCGGAGCGGCCACCCGGACCTCCATTGCCAGGGAAGACCGTTCCTGGCGCGCCCAAAACGTCGATATCGCGGCCAAGCTCGCCGAGGTCTCCGCGAAAGACGCGCGTGTCGGCCTCCAGATGGCCCTACAAGCCACGTTTGGGCTTCGGGCTAGGGAGAGTATGCAGTTACGCCCAAACGTGGCGGATAAGGGCTTCTACTTGGCTTTAACGGTGGGTACGAAAGGGGGGCGGGATCGGGTCGTCCCAATTGACACCCCCGAGAAGCGCGCATTGATCGAGCGCGCCAAGACCTTCGCCGCCAGCAAGCTCGCCAGCACCAGCGACCCGAACCTCACCCTGGCCCAAGCCAAGAACCACTACTACCACATCCTGCGTTCCTGCGGGATCACCCGCGCCAATGGCCTCACCAGTCATGGCCTGCGGCATGGCTACGCCAATGACCGCTACGAACAGATCAGCGGCAGACCTTCCCCGATACGGGGTGGAACGGCTCCTGACCGAGAAACCGATCAAGCGGCGCGTCTGGAAGTAGCGGAAGAACTCGGTCACTCCCGCGAATCCATCACCACGCACTATCTGGGGCGCTAAGCCGCCCAATCGCCCGCGTCAGAAATTCCCCAGCGGTGCTTTCTTCTGGAAGCCGTCCGCAACGGTGTGGCCCGCTCACTTTCTCGACACCGTTTTCCCGTGGTCACCACCCAAACGATCCTCACCCTCCTGTCGACCGTCTTTTAACGCCTTTTCGTGGGTTGCAGGGTTCATTTCAAGCCCCTGCCGTTTACGGGCTAAGGGGGTGGGTTTG
>JAGRHK010000181.1 GCA_020444985.1 Candidatus Competibacteraceae bacterium | reverse complement strand
CCGACCCGCCTCCAGCGCCGCTTCCAAATGCCGCTGTTCAGCCAGCGTTGCCTCCAGCGCCGTTTCCTGCTGGCGCTGCGCCTGTGCAAATTCAAGGATTTCGCGTTGCAGGCTGCGCCAGCGCAAGGTCAGCAACTCGGTGCGCAACCGGCGCTCCTCGGAGCGCAACTCGCGGTATTGTTCCGCCGCACGGGCTTGGCGTTGCAGATGCTGAAGTTGCCGGTTGAGTTCCTCGCGCACATCATTAAGTCGGTCAAGATTTTCTCGGGTGTGGCGAATACGGGTTTCAGTTTCTCGGCGTCGCTCCTTGTATTTGGAGATGCCCGCCGCTTCCTCAAGAAACAGGCGCAAATCCTCGGGTCGCGCTTCAATGACCCGTGAGATCATGCCCTGTTCGATAATGGCGTAGCTGCGTGGCCCTAGACCGGTGCCCAGGAATAGGTCGGCGATATCGCGACGCCGACAACGAGCGCCGTTCAGGAAATAAGTGGATTGACTGTCGCGACCTACCAAGCGCTTGACCACGATCTCGGCGTAACTGGCCCAGAGGCCGCCCAACCGCCCTTCACTGTTATCGAACACCAGTTCGATTGATGCTTGACCGACAGGTTTGCGGCTGGATGAGCCGTTGAAAATGACATCCGTCATGTTCTCGCCGCGCAGGCTACGCGCCGAACTTTCACCCATCACCCAACGCACGGCATCAATGATATTCGACTTCCCACAACCGTTCGGACCAACAACGCCCACCAGGTTACCGGGCAAATGCAACACCGTGGGGTCCACGAAAGACTTGAACCCCGCCAGTTTGATTTTGCTTAACCGCATGGATCCGTCGGCTATCCACTCCGAACCGGTTCAGGTCCGCCGCACGAGGGGTCGTAACACGGCTTCGATCGAATCCATGTCGGGAATGACCACCAATTGATCCTGATAAGTGGCCCAACTCAGGACGCCAGGCCGATTTCGCTCGGCATCAGGAATTTCCAGGTCAAAATCGAGATCCGTGCGTTGCACGCTCACGGGGCGTGGCGCTGCAGTGCTTAGAACGCCGAAGTGCGGCAATCGGGGATCGGTCCCCAGAGTATGGGCAATGATGATGCGAGAATTGAGATCTCTATCCGGAGCAATCCGAAAAATCAGTCGCCCGAGACTTACCAGCGGTGTCGTCAGGTTGCGCCATAGCATGGCCCCGGCGACCCAACGCGGCGCCGTCTCGATCTGCAATAACGTCGCGAAAGGCAGCACTTCAGCAACCAGGCTGTTGGGTAGGATCACCTGTCCACCTTGAACGGTGATCAGTAAGCAGCGAAGACTGGGGGAAGCATCCATTTTTTCAGGGGTCAGGTATCAGGCGTCAGGGATCAAATGTCATTCGTCTCGGATCAGCTTGAAAGCTGATGCCTTCATTCAGGTGATCAGCTCCAGGGCGCGCTCGCCCAGAATATTGCGAATGCACGCCATTAGCTGATCTTCCTGATAGGGTTTGGTCAGGTAATCGTTGACGCCAAGGCTCATCGCTCGCTCACGGTGCTTCTCGCCACCGCGGGAAGTGACCATGATAACCGGCAGATGGCGCAACGCGCTTTGGTTGCGAATATGGGCGACGACTTCAAAACCATCCATGCGCGGCATTTCAATATCGAGAATCGCCAAATCAGGCACCTGTGTCTGCAACATGGCGACTGCGTCCAAACCGTCCTTGGCCGTGATGGCGTGGATATTATGACGTTCCAGGATCCGTGAAGTAACCCTGCGCATCGTGATTGAGTCGTCAATTACCATGATATTGAGCTTCTCCTGGCGGGTTTCCTGACGCGCTATCCTCAATGCCCGGCTTTCTGCCTGTTTCTGGCGCGGGGTACCGATATTACGCACCAGGGCCGCCAATTCCAATACCACCACGACTCGGCCATCACCCAGCACTGTGGCGCCGGAAATGCCCGGTACGCCATTGAATTGGGGACTGATCGGTTTGACAATGATTTCCTGGTTACCCAATACCGCTTCAACTTGCAGGGCAGCGCTGGCTTCCGCACTGCGGAACAGCAATGTGGGCGGGCGGCGGTCCTTGACCTCCTCAAAGGGCAAGATATGCTCGCTGCCGACCAGAATGCCCAGATTATGTACCGGATAGCGGCGATCGCTGTATTGATGCAGGATCTGTTCACTCGCCAGATAACTCTGGAATTCATTTTCCTTGAGCCGGGTCACGACCTCGATGCTCAACAGCGGGATCGCGAAGATTCCTTCCCCAGCAGTCACCAGCAGGGCTTGCGTCACCGCCAGCGAGAACGGCAGACGCACGATAAAGCGCGTGCCTTGCCCCGGCTCAGTTTGCACCAGCAATGCGCCGCGCATGGCCCGAATGGCTTCGTTCACCACATCCATGCCAACCCCGCGCCCGGAAACCTGCGAGATCGTGGTCGCCGTGGAAAAACCGGGGCGCAACAGCAATGCAATCAGTTCTTCTTGTGTTGCGGGCTGTTCTGGCGCCAGCATGCCTTTTTCTTCACCCTTGGCGCGGATCACATCGAAATTGAGACCAGCGCCATCATCGCCCAATTCCAGCACCAATTCAGCGCCTTCCCGGCGCAAGCTCAAAGTGATCGTGCCGATCTCGGGCTTTCCTGCCGTTCGGCGTTGCTCGGGCGATTCAATACCGTGCGCCAGCGAATTGCGCAGCATATGCTCCAGAGGAGCGGTCATACGGTCCAATACCGTGCGGTCGACTTCAGCATCCTCGCCAACGATCAGCAATTCCGCCCGCTTTCCGAGATCCTGAGCGGCCTGTCGCACGACCCGCCGCAGACGCGGGATGATGCTGCCAAAGCGGACCATGCCGGTGCGCATCAATCCCTGCTGAATTTCCTTGTTGACCTTGCCCTGCTGGTCCAACAGGGTTGTCACTTCCCGCGAGTGTTCGCCAAGCGTGTTGCCGATGTTGCTTAGATCGTCAGCAATTTCCATCAGCGAGCGGCTGAGTTGTTGCAATTCAGTGAAACGATCCAATTCCAGCGGATCGAATTCCTGTTGATGGGCTTTAGCGTCCTGATCCTGCCGAGACTGAATGCGGGCTTCGGCCTGGGTGGAAAGATGCGTAACCTGACGACGCAACCGGGTGATGGTTTGATCCAGTTCGTTCAGGTTGAAGCTCATCGCGTTGACGCCTTGGTCAATACGGGCGCGGAAGATGCTGCTTTCGCCCATTTGGTTGACCAAGGTGTTCAGCAACAGGGCGTTGACGCGGATCGTATCCGATGGAGCGGCCTCAAGCGCCGGTTTTCCAGCCAGGTTTCCGGCAGGTTGCGCAACTGGCGCGCTAGGAATCGTCGCCGGCGCCGCTGCGGGAGTCGGCGCAGGAGCAACCTGTTCTGCCGGTTCGCCACCGAGCGCCTCGTGCAATTCGTCGATCAACGCTTGGCTCGCCACAGGTTGTTGGCCGGCGAGGATGCTCGTCAACATCTGGTGCAGGCTGTCCAGCGCCTTTTGCAGCTTATCCAGCACGGGCTTGGCCATCTTCAGGGTTCCCTTGCCCAAAGCGTCCAGCACCGATTCAGCAGCGTGGGCGACATCGCCCACGGTCATGAAGCCCGCCATCCGCGAACTACCCTTCAGGGTATGCATTTCACGGCGCAAATTATTCAGTAATTCATGATTCTCCGGGTCTTCGTTCAAGCGCCGCAGGATAACGTCGCTGGAGTCAAGCACCTCGGATGCCTCGGACTGAAAGACCTCGACCAGTTCCTGATCGAGTTCAGTCATGGCCTGGAACGACGGCGCTTCAGAAGTCGCGATAGCCGGTTGCGGAATGCCCGCCGGTCGGGCTTCTACAGGCCCGCTGGGGACAATGGCTGTTTCAGCCAGGCGCTGTAAATCCTGGATCAAATCGGTCGCCGGCGTTAAGCCTGTGCCGCTGGCGGCATCCGTCAGCATCTGATTCAAACGGTCCAGGGTATGCTGCAAAGCATCCAGCACCGCTGGCGTCGCCTGGCTCACCTCTTTGCCCAGAGTATCCAGGATCGATTCAGCCGCGTGAGCCAAATCACCCACGGCCATGAGGCCCGCCATCCGCGAACTGCCCTTGAGCGTATGCATGCCCCGACGCAAATCGTTCAGTAAGATGCTATTGTCAGGTTCATCACTCAATTGCTGTAAAATAGCGTCACTGGCGTCGAGAATTTCAGTGGCTTCATATTGAAAGACCTGCGCCAATTCGGGATCCACAGCGGCTGCGGGTTCTGGCATGGGCGCGGGGGCTTCTGGCGGCAAAGAAATTTCCGCAGGAGGAGGCGCTTCGCTGACGGGGGGCGGCGGAATGACGATCGGGATTGGAGGAGCAACTTCCGGCATGGGCGGCAAAACCGCTGCCGGTGTTGGTATAACGGCCGCAGCGGGTTGCGCTTCTGCTTCCTCCGCTTCCTCCGTTTCCTCCGTTTCCTCCGTTTCGGGAAGCTCCACAACAGGCGCGCCAACCGGCAGTTCTTTGATCAGCGCTTCGACGCGCGCGGTCAGTCCCGGTAGTAACAATAACGCCTCATTGGCAACGGTCGCCTCGCCAACCAACGCCTCAAGCGCGGCAACCGCCTCTTCAAACAATTCGATCATTGCCGGCGTGGCGATCCGCGTTCTGTCAATCACATGATTGAGGAGATCCTCGAAATGCCAGGCAAAATCACCGAGCATCGTTGCGCCGACGACCCGCCCGCTGCCTTTGATGGTGTG
>JAGRHK010000180.1 GCA_020444985.1 Candidatus Competibacteraceae bacterium | reverse complement strand
TTTATGGGCCAACTGCAAGGCAGGATCAGGGCTGTCTGATGAGCCGGGATAGCGCGTGGGAATCAGGCCAACCACTTCGCCGCCATTACTCCAGGTGAAGAGGGCAGGCATCCAGACCAGATCGCGCAAATCAGTGGGCGCTTCCAGCTTGACGCTGCCAATCCGGTGGATGGGAATCCAGAAATAACGACCGTTGATAATCGCCTCCAGCACCGGACCCAATCGGCTGTCGGCGTCGGCAATCCAGCTAAAGGATTGATTATCAATCACGCCAGCCGTCATTGGCGCGCCCTCGAAAGCCTGTTCCCGAACCGGCGCTGCCTGTTCGTGATGACCTTCGGCGGTCAGGCGCAGCGCCTCCAGCAGCAACGCGATCCACGGTTCCGGATCGCCGAAAATCAGTGGCGACCGCCGTCCGGCAAAGACGTCGGCGCGCAACATTTCGCAACGCAACGCTTCACGATACGTCTGCGCCATCGGCACGCTGCCCGCGTCCATTTCTTCCAGCACATTCAACTGGGTCAGCGCTCGTTCCCATTGTCCCAGGATCGACAACAGTTGGAATAGAAAAATCCGGTGTTTGGGATTCGCGGGTTCCCGACGCACCTGATCCTGTACTTTGGTCAGGACCGGCTGCAGACTGCGTTCCGCCAGCAATTCACCCAATAACATCAGCATTCTCCTGGGTTACGGCGAAAAGAGCCGGTGGTTGTCCACCGGCTCCGGGAGTCCTCAAGCCACTTCGACCGTGGTTTGATCGAAGGACGCTTCCACCGGCTTGCCGACAGTGCCGCCCTTGGTATCCTGCTGCTCGTAATGAACGGTCAATTTGGCATAGGCAAAGCTCACGTTGCTGAAAGGCTCATCCTCGCCGCCGCTGCCGCCCCAATCCACATGCTCAACCAGACAGTTGTCAAAGGTGTAAATCTCGAACGGCTTTTGCACCGCACCCTTGGCGCCAACGTTCTTGGTCAGATGCACGATAATCTTGTCGATATGCTGGCCAGAGACCATGAATCCGAAGAGTTGCGGAGTGGCCTTCTCGCGCCGCATCGTGCAACTGAAGGAGCTGACCGCAGTCCGTCCGGAGGACAGACCGGTGGAACCGGAACTGACCGTGGATGGATTGCTCGCGCTGAAGCTGTAACTATACAGTTTGATCCACTTTTCGTAGCCCTTGGCCGTGCTTTCGCCTTCGATGCCGTTGGAAACCTGCATGTATGAATCATAAGCCATGTCATTCACCTCCACTGGGGACTGATTTTAGCGCGATTCAAAGCTTCTTTAACCAAATCGCGCATCCGGGTTGGTGAGCGGGTGATCAAGCGGTTCATTATCCCGAGTGCCGTTCAATCACGCTCTCAGTTTTGGTTAATACACTTCCTGTGCCAAACACAAAATCCATTGATTTATATTATTTTTATAAATAATAATCTCGCGTCCAGCGCGAAACGCTGAACATGGCCTCGTCAAAATGACCTCGGTCCTGTTCATTTTGAACCGCTAGCCGGCCTTGGCCGAAGGCAACTTGGAAACCAGGCGCAACGACACCGTCAAGCCTTCCAGTTGATAATGCGGCCGCAGGAAAAACTTGGCGCTGTAGTAGCCGGGGTTGCCTTCCACTTCTTCCACGACCACCTCAGCATCCGCCAGCGGATATTTGGCTTTGGTAGTCTCGGACGAGGTCGCCGGCGCGCCATCGACGTAATTCGAGATCCAGCTTTGCAGCCAACGCTGCATGTCGTCGCGTTCCTTGAATGAACCGATCTTGTCGCGAACGATGCACTTCAGATAGTGCGCGAAGCGGCAGGTGGAGAACAGATACGGCAGACGGGCCGCCAGATTCGCGTTGGCAGTCGCGTCCGGGTCGTCATATTCCGCTGGCTTTTGCAGCGACTGCGCGCCGATGAACGCGGCAAGGTCCGAATTCTTGCGATGGATCAGCGGCAGAAAACCGTTCTTCGACAATTCGGCCTCGCGCCGGTCGCTGATGGCGATTTCGGTGGGACATTTCATGTCCACGCCGCCATCGTCGGTCGGGAAAGTGTGCGAGGGCAATCCTTCGACCACGCCGCCGGATTCCACGCCGCGAATGCGGGTACACCAGCCGTACGACTTAAACGCTCGGTTGATATTGACCGCCATGGCGTAAGCGGAATTGGCCCAGACATATTTGGTGTGCTCGCTGCCCTCAGCGTCTTCCTCAAAATCGAAGGCCTCGACCGGGTCCGTCTTGGAGCCATAAGGCAGACGCGCCAGAAACCGGGGCATGGTCAACCCAATGTAGCGGGAATCGTCGGACTCGCGCAGCGAGCGCCACGCCGCATATTCCGGGGTCTGGAAAATTTTGGTGATGTCGCGGGGGTTGCTCAATTCCTGCCAGGAATCCATTTGCATGACGGTCGGCGCAGCGGCGGAAATAAACGGCGTATGGGCGGCAGCGGCGATTTTGGAGACTTCTCCCAGTAACTCCACATCCGGCGGGCTTTGATCGAAGTAATAGTCCCCGACCAGGCAGCCGTAGGGTTCGCCGCCGAACTGCCCGTATTCCTCTTCATAGATTTTCTTGAAGAGCGGACTTTGATCCCAAGCCGTCCCTTTATATTTCTTCAGCGTCTTGTGCAACTCCTTCTTGGAGATATTCATGACGCGGATCTTGAGCATCTCATCGGTTTCAGTATTGTTCACCAGATGGTGCAGACCCCGCCACGCGCTTTCCAACGCCTGAAAATCAGGATGATGGAGGATCGCGTTCATCTGGTCGCTCAGTTTTTTGTCAATCTCCGCGATCATCGACTCGATCGACTTGACAACGTCTTTGGAGACCAGGGCCGTGTATTGCAGGGCCTGTTCCGCCAGGGTGCGGACCGCCGTTTCGACGGCTTCCTTGGCCTGATCGGACTTGGGCTTGAATTCGCGCTGCAGTAATGAGGAGAAATCGCTGGCTTCGAGCGTTTCAACCTCGCCCTGAACCTGAGTGTCTTGACTGGTTTCGGCCATGATTGATCACTCCTCGGCGGCGGGCGCGGCGGCATCCTGGGGCTTCGCTTCCGCGACCAGGGATTGCAGAAGGCTGGGATCATTCAGCGCCTTGGCGATCAGCTCCTCGGCGCCGGTCTTCCCATCCATGTAGCTCATCAAGTTGGATAGCTGCTGGCGGGCCTGCAACAGTCGGTTCAGAGAATCCACCTTCTGCGCAACCGCAGCCGGAGAAAAGTCGTCCATACTTTCAAAGGAGAGATCGACGCTTAATTCGCCCTCGCCGGTCAGGGTATTGGGCACCCGAAAAGCGACGCGCGGCTTCATCGCTTTCAATCGATTATCGAAATTGTCGATATCGATTTCGAGAAACTTGCGATCGGCCACCGGCGCCAGCGGATCGGTCGGCTTGCCGGACAAATCGGCCATCACCCCCATCACGAAGGGCAACTGGACTTTCTTTTCAGCGCCATACACTTCAACATCGTACTCAATCTGGACACGCGGCGCACGGTTGCGAGCAATAAATTTCTGGCTACTCATCGCCATTGGCCATTACCTCTCTAGCTGTAATCACTGTCGGCTATTTGAAATAAACCTAGCTTATCAGTCAACCATTATAGCTGGGTTATTCCGTTTCCTCAGGTTGCAAACCGAAAATCAGGTCGGTTTGCTCAGTCGCATTGGGCGCGAGATCCTGCAAAAGCTCCACAAAATCCATAGTCACCAGCTTCTTGGCGCGTTTGAGCATGAAGGGCACCGGACTGGATGGTTCATAACGTTTATAGTAGTCGCAAATTTTATCAAGGGTGCGAATAACATCCTCGCGGCTGGCAATTTCGCCCACGATCATGCGCGGGCCGGTAACGGGGGCGCCCGTCGCTATTGTCCCCTCCATGATCTCGCCCGCTTCATCCTCGCTCCCGATACCCACGCCGCGCCGTTCCAGTTGTTCAGCCAGAACATGGCGGATTTCTTTCAATACGCCCGCCAGGGCGCTCATATCTGGCGCTTCTGTAACGCCAACCTGATCGGTCAACAACGCCTCAATGCGCTCGGCGTGCCCCAGGGCCGCAGCGACTGCGTCCGCAATTGCTTGCAGTTCCTCCAGATCGGCATCCTGGAACGCTCCGTCGATCATGGTCTGGTTAGGCGGCGCGTTTTCCTCATCGCTCGCAACCGGAGTCAGGATGCCAGCGGCGATCTGCACATCGCGCAAACTGAAGCGCCCCAGACTACGCGAACTGACCAGGGGCGTGGCGCGCAAATCGCACAAGGTGGTTTCCGGATCGCACAGACCAACAATCGTATTGATGCGCAGAGTCGGATCGTTGTCGTCTTCGGGGTCCAACTGTGGGTAGACGTTGTCCCAGTGTTGTTCGAGCAAGCCTTCGAGCAACGCCAGACCCTCGGTAAATCCGGCCAGACCGTCGGTGTTCAGCGCCGCCCGGGTCAGGTAGGCCGCAACCCGTAAATCGCGGGTGCGCTCAAGGAGAGCCTGGGCTGCTTCGCTAACACCGCGCCAGTTGGGTGGGTCGCCAGGGATGATCGTATCGCCATATTGACGCTCCGGCGTTCCCTGCGCTTCCTTTTCCATCTCTGCGAATTGGGGGTCGTATTCGAGATCTTCGCCGCATGGCGCGTCGGCGCTAATCTCGCTCAACAGGCTTTCAACATCAATCATGCTCATAGGGGCGCGCCTCATCCGCTTCGCTGCTGTGAAAAAATAGCCCGGCTGGCTGTTATACCGATGCTCAAGCAGTATAGACTGTCTATTAGCGACATAATTTAGCAATCCGACGA
>JAGRHK010000017.1 GCA_020444985.1 Candidatus Competibacteraceae bacterium | reverse complement strand
CTATGGGGGGGCCGAAAACGCCGTCACCATGCAACTATGGGCCACTTGGCTGTTGTATGCCGTGTTGATCGACCTGACCGACGCCGTCGCCGAAGCATTGGCGCGACCCTTCGCGGATGTGTCCCCCGAAATGGTCTACCGCAGTCTGTATTTCGTGACCCACGCCGTCACTCAAGACCCCACTACCGATCCCGTCCGGTATTTGGCTGAGCACGCCCGCGATTTAGGTATCCTCAAACGCCCTCGCAAAGCACCCCAGAAACCGCCTCCCATACCTCCAAGTCCTTCCTTGACAAACTACATAATTCCTTAACTTGTGACCAATGGGCTAATGCAGTAAATAAAGAGTGCTTTCGATGCTTGAAACATGATGTATTTCCTTAACAGTTATTGTTGTGGCCATGCCGCGATAAACACATTATTAAATCCTTCAGCGCGGCGACCGCGATCAGGGTAATCGCTTATCGCCCAGAAACCTTCGGCGGCAAGCTTGCCAAGATCTTCAGCCTTCCCCTGAAAATCCTCAAACCAGTACACCGAACCGGTCGGAGCAACCCGAAAAGCCTTTTTAGGGCTGCCTCCTTTATGTCCCGTCAAATCCCAACCACTGACCACTTCAGCACGATTAACACTGGCAGCGCTCAATCGCGCAATACAACCCGCTGGACCGTGCCAAATACCCTCTACGTCAAGACCCGGTAGTCGCCAACCGTGTTCAAACAACCCCGGCGTGGCTAGAATCAGTCGGAACCGCTTTTCACCCTCAATGCGCGACCAATCCGGTTTTGCTAAAGAAGCCGAACAGGGGACAATCGTTGCCCCGCGTCCGTCGCCACCCAAGCGCAGCAACCCATCTTGCGGGATCAAGCCATCCGCGCCATCCACGCTGACAAATAGCCCAGCATCGTGATATTCCCTGCCCAGCGCAGCATCCCAACCCTTGCGTCGTAGCGCTACCGCATCAGCGGTATAGAGCATTCCGGTTTGTACCGTACCGCGACTCCCATTCAGGGCAATACCCAGACGTGGATCGGTTTGCCACAGATCGGACGAAGGCAACAGGTGCGCACAAGTCAAGCGCTCACCGTTCAAATAGGCTTTCCAACCTATGCCATTCAACCAAAGTCCGTTAATCGGTTTCGCCGACTTTTCTGTGCGCAGGATCGGCAATGCGGGGAATACCGCACTGAAACGGAGCGCCCCAGAAACAGTGATTGGTTCCAAATAGCTTGCATCACTCAGATCTTGGTTGGTTACCACAACATCGGCAGGTAACGGGAAACAAGGTTCGATGGCATCGCCTACTCGCCGCGCCAAGGTAAATCCAGCAATGCGGAAATGTCCGGGCTGATTCGGTGTTCCCAACGATTCAGCTAGACGCGAATCGGTTAAGGAGTTGCTCCGAGCAAAAGCCGCCAGATCCGCTCCATGATCAG
Source organism: Candidatus Competibacteraceae bacterium (assembly GCA_020444985.1). Classification (GTDB taxonomy): domain Bacteria; phylum Pseudomonadota; class Gammaproteobacteria; order Competibacterales; family Competibacteraceae; genus UBA2383. The sequence goes on along the minus strand of JAGRHK010000017.1, from coordinate 10,421 downwards.
CTAGCATCCGGGAACGCAACGCGCCCGCCGCCAGCGACGGCCAAGGCGGCATTAACGCTGCACCGTATGCACCAGCCCCGTCGAACAACTTATTGCCGCGCAGAAAAAGCACATCCAACGGTTCGAGAAAACGATATTCGGTCATGCGGCATTCTCCTTGGCATTGGGCGTGGGGGCTTTCTTGCCACCTCGCCCTTCACGGGCCAAAAACTCGGCAACGGATAGAAAGTCGCGGATGAAATCAGCCGGTGTATTGGGTTTCACCGCTTGCGCCAATTTGGCCAGGCTTTTGCCCAAAACTTTGGTGATTTGTTTATCTTGCTGACTGCCCTGAGTCTGACGCTGGAATTGATAAGCCAGCATCGTTTCCAGCGCTGCTGCATCGTTCGGCATATCCTCCAACCAACCCTGCGTGAGGTAAGCGGCGCGGCGCGAGAAATTCTCCCCAGCGAAACGGTCGCGCAACCGAATGAGTTGTCCCATCGGCGTGGTTTCGAGATTTGCATTGGCAAAATCGGCCCAATCCACATGACCCTCGGCATCGCACAACCACGGACAGGTCAATTGCACTGCCCCACCGGAACGTTTCAGCAGATCGATGGCGAAAGCATCTCGTCCCCCCTCGTTTTTGGCGCGTTTCTCAGCATTCCGCAATTTGCGCAGCACGTAGGCTAACGGCGCTTGATGATGTGCCACCACCGCACCTATCGAAGCGGTGGCTTTGTGACCCATGACACGAAACAGCCGTTTGCCGAAACGGATGTGATCTCGGCGAATATCGAGTCGATCCGAATCACCGCCGAGCCATTCCCAGGCTTGTTGCACATTAGTGACGGGAAATACCCCGCTATAGGCTAAACGCAGCAGAAACATTACTGGCAATAGATCATCGACTGAGATCATGGCCAATACATCATCGCCCCCCGCGTAGATCAATTTACCCTTGCCAATCTCCTCGACGATATAGCGAGCCAAATGCAGTGCAAAACTATTGAGCGCGGCAGAAACGGCCATGTGCCGGGCAGGAGAAACGGGACGGAATTGATTGGGATAATCCGCCAGCTCGCCACCCGCTTGCTTGACTCGCTCGGCGACACCCGCACGAATTTGAGGATGCCAAGTTTCCTCATAGCGCAGTTGGTAGCGGGGTTCCGTACCGGATAACCATGCTCCCATGCTGTCGCCATCCATCATGATCAGGGCGTAATAGGCTTCGGGTTTAGCACCCAGAACTCGCTCAATCAGCTTACGATGCTCTCCGAGTGCATCTTCCCCAGTGGTGGCTTGCTCAGTTTCCTTCACAAAATCCAGATAGGCCGGCAGGCGCTCTGCAATATCCCGAACCGGTTCTACAGATTTTTGCCGCCGCAAGTCATCCGCTAGACGTTTTGGCAACGCTACGGTCTCGAAACCCTGGAGCTTGCTCGCCAAGCTCAATACGTCTTTGTGCATGGGTTGGGCATTGCCTTGTGCCCCAGCCAGCCAGCGATCCAGAGAGGTCGTCAAGGCCATAACGTGGGTACTGACGGTATAGCGACTTGGTTTGCGCTTCAGCACATCGGCGACTTCTTCCGCAAACAGATTCGGCCATAACCGCTTAAGCGTGCAAGGTGCACACAGATGTTCGCCCTTGCGTGCCCAAGCACTGCCCTGCACCTTGGCCCAGAGAGTTGCCGTTTTCTGACGCGGCGAAGATTTCAACAGTTCACGATCATGAGTCAGCCATTCCCGTTCGCCGCATAGCGAGCAGCGATAACCTTCCTGCGGCAATTGCTCGAATTCCCGCACCGACTTGGCAGCAGCTTGCAATCGATCAAGCAGATCGTAGAGTGCCGGATAGAGCACCCCGGCATTTGGATTGAAAAAGGTTGTACCATCGGGAAGCTGTATTTCTTTCTTGAGTAACTTCCATGCCTTACTGCCGAGGAATCCGGGTTCACTGGCTTGTTCCTTTGGATAAAAATGGCCAAGCGTCGCGGTTAGAGATGACACTTCGGGCGCTTGCCGATCCCGTTCGATGACCAGCGGCGACCAAGGCACAACAGCCCAATGCACTTCCGGGAAGCCTTGCAGTTGGTCTTCGATCTGCTCGCGTGCTGTAGAAACATCGCTAATCGACTTGTCGGCTTTCTCCAACAGACAATCCAGCGCAGCGTTGGCCTGCCGCTGTATCCAATCCCTCACCTGCTTTGTAATCCGTAGTGCCAGCTTTTCCGCTTGATTGGCAGGAACGATGGCGACGAATTTGTTGGGCAATGCAGCAGCGAACAGCGGATTAGCATCGGTTTGGCCCTTCATCCATTCTTCGTTCTCAAACTGCTTGGCAGGCAGCTTCATTTCATCCCGCAACCATACATCGACCTGTGGTACGCCACGCAATTGTGGAAATAGTACGCAGTCCGGCCCCCATTCCTCACAAATGACCCGCAGCCCTTCCCAAGCGATACGTGATAGCAGGTGCGAACCCGCCCATAAATCGGAAGTGGTGCGGGCTTGGGCGATAAAATCCTGGACTGGGCCAAAGCTCACTGTCAACAAAGCGGGGTTGCCGTCGGGATCGGCATGAAACGCGGTCGCCAGCGCGGAAGACAAATCGAGGTGTGTCCAGATCGTGTGATCGGGAACCCGCGTATCCGCAGGTAACAATTCCCATAAAGCCCCCAGATCAGCAGCGGGTGTACTCGGTCCAAAACGCCAGAAATTCAGCGCAGTACGATGTTGATCAACCGTACCGGTGGCGTCTCGAATGACGAGTCGTCGGAAATGATCCATGCTGACCACCTTGATACCGGCAACATTAATTTCCGAGAGTTTGCCGAGATCGTATTCTTGCCCAGATAAAGGATGAATCAGGATCGGTTGCTCGGTGAAACGGACCTGAATCCAGGACGCGTATGGCCCATCTTTCTTTGTTCGAGGCCATTGCGGACGATCAGCAGCAGCGGCCCAACGATCCGCCTTTTGCACCGCTTTGTGTAGCGACTGCGGTAGGCTATTAGTTCCGAAAATGTCCCGTTGTAGCTCGGCCACAGTGCCGCCTTCATGGCCAGCGGGATCTCGTAAAAGTACCAACGCCTTTTCTGCCGGATCATGAATCCAAGCTGCGAGTTTGGTGTGCCAATGCAAATATTGCATAGTCATACTCCAAATCTAAAACAATGGTTTTAATCGCTTGTTATTCCGAAGATTATTATGAACACTTTCCCAAACCAGATGCTCATTGTGATCGATCCAATCTCTCTGTTCATCCTTCAACTTTAGTTTCAATTGATCGGGAAATTTGCAAGGAAAATGAGAAATCATCCCAATAAATCCATTTTCTATTTTTAGAATCTTAAACCGTAGCTGACCTGCCAATCTTGCCTCTATCCCAAGCATTTTTAGTTCCCATTTCCCACCTGATGGATAACCTAATAAGTGTATTCCTCCAACTCCCATCGGCCCTTGTAATGCTTTTGCTATGAATCGTATGTCAACCTTTATATTTGCAAGACACCCCATTACTTTACGCCAATCTGTTTTTATTTCTGTTATCCAAATTAGTGGCTTGTCAAAATCAGTACCTAAAGCATGTGGCCAATCTTTCTTAAGGCATTGCTTCCAGGGTAGACAAATACGACTGAGGGTAGCATCAGCAGGTTGTGGTAAATCTTGTATGCTTCGTTGGGCAGGTTCTAGAAGAAGAGATCCCCAGCCATTGCGAGACCGACTTCCTAAAGTTCCAAACCATTGAATCAGTTGTAGCGTCAAAAAAATTTCGTCACTTAAACTCTGATCAAACCTCAAATAGAGTTTATTAGAATTTCCTGCATCAATAGCATTACGAATTGTAATACGTGGGCGATTTTCTTTTTTGCTTGGGGGCATCACTGCCCCATAACCCATATAAACATCAGCACGAACCTGACCTTTACCATCGCGTGTAGTCACAACATTTTCAATCGAACCACCCGGCCATGTGTTAGATAAAAGATTACCCTTATCCCAAGAATCAAGGCGCAAAAAAATACGGCTCTTACAAAATTGGGATTTATCGTTTATTGCTTCAATCCACGCATTCCCAAATAACCGCCCTTCCGTTTCCCGTAAACGCATAGGGTCGTAACCATGATCCTTCGCTGCCGCTATCCGCCACCATTGTCGTAATAGTGTTTTAAATGGTGGGGTACGCCACTGGCCTTCCTGCTCTGCATTACCGAGAAAAGCTGGGGTTACAAAGCGAACGGTATAATCTTGTTTAACCATCATCGGTATCATCTCCATTGGGTATTGCCAATATGCTGTGTATAACATTCGCCGGTAGTTGCTGTCCGTACCGGCAAGCTTGCCACCAATATTGCGATCTCAAGCTCTTTTAATTACAGTAGTGAACCTAGCTCTGAACTTTGCCTTGACCATGATCACTCTCAATATTCACGAAGCCAAAACGCATCTCTCTCGCCATCTTGACGAGTTGCAGCCAGGTGAATCCATTGTGCTATGCAAGCGTAATCGCCCGATTGCCGAGATCCGTCTATTACCAACACCCGTCACTGAACCGCGCCCTATCGGTTTGGGTAAGGCGGAATTTACAGTACCTTCCAGCTTTTTCGATCCTTTGCCCGAAGAATTGGAAAACTGCTATCGGCCATTTGGTAGTTTCTAATCCAGCGTTTCAAACCGAATCTGCTCCGGCTTTAGGTCCAGCGCGTAACCCGCCAATTTCGCGGTTCCCTGACGCTGCACGGTGTAGTCCAATACAGATCGCTGACCCAACACCCGGCTTAATTCCCGCTTGAGCTTGCTATTGCGCTCGTCGAAGAATGCCTTATCGATCCCATCTTTACGGCGACTTACGATCATCGGATGTTCGTCGTCGGCTAGCGGATCGTTCAGCACCGTCTTGTATTCATCGAGAAACGCCTCGATTTCCGCCACGCCGATGCGCTTCCAATGCAAAGGCGGCAATCCCACCAGCACCCGCCGCGCAAACCAAGCCAGCCAAGCAAAACTGATCGGTGTCAGCCGCAGCACCGTCTCGCCGCATTGCACCCAACAGCTTGCGACATCTAATGTCAGACTGGGCGCAGCCAGGTTACGCTGGGCCTGTCGCACCACTTCGCTGAAACTCGCACCCTCGCGTAGCAACGTTTCGTGCAAACCATCGCGCAGCCGCACGAAGGGAATATCGGCCAGCATCACAGTGGCATCGCTGGCGTCCAGTGGTCGCTGATCGGGACCATTACCGAAAATCACCCGCTCCACCGGAGTCGGGTAGAAGAAATTGGAGTTCGACTCAAACGGGCTGGATACCAGCACATGGGACAAACGATCCTGTGGACGACCGAACAAACTCAGCGCGTACCCCAGATAAAAACCCATGGTTTTACGCCCACCTGCAATGGATGCGTGTACCGCACTTTCGGGATCAGCGGTCAGCTCGCGCACCTTCGCAGTGATGCTGTCGGCAATGGCTTCGTTGTCAGCCAGCTCACGAATATCGTTTAGTGGTCGACCATCGGCAGCGTGCAACAGATGAATCGTATCGAGGGTAAAGCGGATCTCCGGCAGACCGTAATCCCGACGTAGGCGATGGAACCAGCCCGGCTCATCGCTAAGCAAGGTCAACCGCGCCCGCTGCGCACCTTCGGCGGTAGTCAATAGGTGAATTTCGGTGGGGACAAAGCGGGGTTCGCCGATCACACTCAGGGCGTACAGCGTTTCAGTGACGATCTGCGGCGACAGGCCAAGCACGCAGAGTAGGATACGACGGGGATAAGCTGCTGGATTCATGACGACGTTTTCCTTTCAGCATAGCGTAAACGTCGTGACAGTAAATATTAAGAGACGAAAATTCAGGGTTGGCAAGCTTGCCGTTTAGCGGATAAGTAATCGATATAGCAGCCCACTTTGGGTTGTGGAAGTGGAGCGCTGTCTATGCCATCGCCATTCCCACGCATACGGGAATCTAGTCGCTACAATGCCTATCTAGATCCCTGCTTGCGCGGGGATGAGACAACAGATCTTATTGTGCGGAGCCTTTGCCCGGCCCACGGTAACGAGAAAGCCAATGGGCATAGGGTGTCGGCAGCGTCGCCCAGGCGGGTTGTTCCACACCGAGCGTCTGTGCGAGCGCGTAAGGATAATGCGGGTCAGCGAGATGCGCCCGACCGATCATGACTAAATCGATCTTACTCTGCGCAACCGCATTTTCCGCATCCTGTGCGCCATCGACGCCCCACGCTGTGGCCACGGGCAATTCGGCCTCGCGACCCACGCGCGCTGCAATCGGCACTAGAAACGCGGGCGCCCATGGCACCTTCGCTGTGATCGTCGAGAAGCCAACGCTGACATTGAGTAAATCAAGGCCGCTTGCCCGCATCTGACGAGTCAAATCGATTGACTCCGCAAGCGTTTCCTCGTCGCGCCCGTCAAATTCGATGACCCCGAAACGTGCCGTGAGTGGCCACTTTTCCGGCCAGACCGCACGCACTGCCTCCAGCGTTTCGAGCAGGAAGCGGCCACGACCGGTGGCATCACCACCGTAGCGATCAGTCCGCTGGTTGGCATGAATGGAGAAGAAGCTTTGGGCCAGATAGCCGTGCGCGAAGTGCAACTCCAACCACTCGAAGCCAGCTTCTCTCGCCCGATGCGCCGCTGCCACAAAATCGCCTTTCACCCGCTCGATGTCGGCAAGGGTCATCGCTCTGGGTACTCTGGAAAGGCCGCCACCAAAAGCAATCGCTGAGGGTGAGATTGTCTCCCAGGCACGCGGATCGTCTGCTGGAATATGGTCATCGCCTTCCCAGGGAAGGTTGGCGCTGGCTTTGCGTCCGGCATGGCCAATCTGGATACCCGGCACTGCGCCGGCGGCCTTGATGCCACGGGCAATCTGTGCCAGACCTTCGGCCTGCGCATCGTTCCAAAGGCCGGTGCAACTGGGCGTGATGCGCCCTTCGGGCGCCACTCCCGTGGCCTCGACAATGACCAGACCCGCGCCGCCACGCGCCATGCCAAGATAATGCGCTTCGTGCCAGTCGGTGACGAAGCCGTCTTTTGCGCTGTATTGGCACATCGGCGGCACCGCAATCCGGTTGCGCAAAGTGACGTCTTTCAATTGAAAGGGAGTAAAGAGTGCTGGCGACATGATCGTGTTGTTTCCTTGTCTCGACGAAGATTAATAAAACGGAACCTCAGACGCAGCCTTTGCTGTAACGACCAGGAGTAACAGCGGTGATTTCCCGGAAACAGCGCGAGAAGGCAATGACATTCTTGATGTTCTCCGTGCGGATACGGGCGGTCTCATTTTTGAAAGATCCTATCATCACCCGCACTCAACGCGCCATCTTCGCCAACCAACCCAACATCAACAAACCAGTCGCGGCGATCCAACTCCCGGCCACCCGCACCGCAATTCCCGGCCATCCCGCCGGTAATGCCGTCACTTCAGCCGATAAGACCGCAGTCAGAAAAAAGATGGCGCTGACCACGCCAGCCAATGCCAATCCGCTGGCGCCTCCCGGCGCCAGAGTAGCCCCGTTCACTACACCATGCAGCAGACCAGCGATAACCGCAAATATGGCAACCCCGATCTCGCGAACCCGCATATTCAACGCAACCAAAACCCCGGCGAGCGCAAACGACAACGTCGTCAGCAGCGGCAACGTCGTCACCACCGACCAACGCGCACCAATCAAACCACCGAGCCACCACGCCAGCGGCAATGCGAACACCACCATGCGTGCCGTGCGCGTTCCTCGCTGACCAGCAAATAACGCAAGAGCGATGACCACCAGCAAATCGGCTGGTGTTATCGCCAAATGTGCTATGCCATCGTAGAAACCCCCAAAACCGGTCTCGACCAAGTGGGCATGTGCAGGCATAGGCGCGACGGCAATCGTTGCCAGCGCGATCAAAGCGCGAAGTCGCATCCGTCTCATGCCACGACCGCCCGCCACAGGAAGAACAATCCGGTAAGCGCAATGCCACCGCCAGCAGCACGCACAATCCGACGCCCCATCGCCCAACGGTGCGCCTCACCCAGCAAGATACCCACCAGATGCAACAAACCCGTGGCGATGACAAAACCAAGACTATAAAGCAGCGCATTACCGCCAGCGGGTAGCTCCCGACCGTGAGCGTAACCGTGAAAAATCGCGAAGATGGCAACCAGCACCGCCGCCACCCACAACGGCGGTCGTACCTGCACCAGCACCATCGCACCAAGCACAATGGCTGAAACGGCAATACCGATCTCGATACCGGGAACTGGAATACCCAGTAAGCCCATCAGGCCACCAAACGCCATCATCATCGGGAATGCGACCGGCAGCACCCAGATCGCAGGCGGACCGAGCACAGCACCCCAAAGTCCCACCGCAATCATCGCAACCACATGATCGAATCCCGAAACCGGATGCGCGAGTCCCGCAACAAAACCAGCGGTTTGACCGGCTTCCTGATGCGCCGATGCCAGCACTGGCAGCAACATCAACAGCGTCGCCCCCAGTACAGCACAGGGCCTCCCTCGTTGTTTCTTCACGTTCATGCAGCACCTCGTAACAAAATAAACACGCGCTGGATCGTCCAGAACGCGCCCAACGTGCCAACTAAATAACCCGGAAGCCGCTCGATGAACTTCGGCCAATGGAATTCAAGCAACCGGAACGCCCGTTCGAGCAACAGAATGCCCAGCACGAAGCCAAGCTGCCCAATCTCGACGCCGACATTGAACAGCAACAACGCGAGCGGAATTTGATTCTCCGGCAAACCCAGTTGCGCCAAACCGCTGGCGAAACCGAAACCGTGCAGCAAACCGAAGGCAAAAGCGACGACCCAGGGATGACGGATGGTAAAGCTGCTCTCGCCACGCCAACGCCGCACGATCTCCGGGCCGAGAAACAAAATCGAGAGTGCGATGGAAGCGTTGAGCGGAGCCGTAGCAACGTGAGCGATGCCGAGTGTCGCCACTGCCAGGGTAATACTGTGCGCCACAGTAAAAGCCGTCACCGTCTTCACCAGCATCCAGCGATTCTGGACGATGAGCAGCAATCCCAGCACGAACAGTAGGTGATCGACACCGAGCAGAATATGTTCGATACCCAGATACAGATAGGACCAAGCACCCTGCGGCGTATCGTCTGCGGAGGAACCGGATAAATGCACCTTCGGTCGGCCCGAAGCCAGCGTGTAGACCCGCGCCTGACCGTCGAGCCAATACACCTTGATCATCGCCGCCGAATAGCCCTGCCCCATCCCTTTGATCGCCAAGGTACCGCGCAATCCATCTGCACCGCAGCGCAACAACGCCTGTTCGGTGCGACAGCCTGCAGGCCATAGCGGCTTCAGCACTTCGCCAGCCGGTCGGTTGCCGCTGGCGGTCCAGCGCCACAGGAACTCCGTAGGCGAAATCTGCCGCAATTCCATCTCGGCCATACTCATTTCGTGCGCCACCACGCCCTGAGTTAGCAGCAGCAAAATCGTCAGCAGCACACCCCGAAGCCAAATCTTCACGGGGTCGTCTCCTCGACTTTTATGATGTATTTCCGGGCCAGCGCGCGGACAGCGGCCGTGCGCTGTTCGGCCATCACCGCATCGGTCCAATCTCCCAGCACCACACCACGTAAACGCTCAAAATCAGCGGGCTTGGGGGGCGTAATCGCTTCCAGTCGCACCAAGCGCCAACCGTCCTTCGTAGCTAGAACCCGCCATTCACCCAGCGAGGATTGTTCGAGCGCCTTGGCGAACTCGGCTCCATAGCTCTGTATCAGATTCTCATGCGGGCGGCTCTTGAAAACCCGCAAACTTGCCTGCGTATCACCCGGTGAGGTACCGGCATTCAGCACCGCCGCAAAGGCGCGCAAGGCCGCTTCGGAGCGGTCGCCCGAAAGCACCGCTTCCTGGAAATCGTAGCGTGCTGGCTCGTCGTACTTGGCGCGGTTCTGCGCAAACCATGTGCGGAGAATCTGCTCATTGACCGGTGGCAATTTGAGGTTGGCGTTGACGATACTCAAGGCTTTGAAAATCACCCGTTCGCGGATCGCGGTATCGCCCTTGTCCACCCCGAGGGCGAGACCTTCGCGGTACAGCACTTCGTTATCGAGCCATACCCGGCGCAAAGCATAGAGTTCCTCTTCATCCGGTTCTCGGCCACGGGCAGCCGCAAAGACCTGACGAGACTGTTTATCGACGGCGGCATCCACGATGATCGTATGCGGATCGGCAACGCGGCCGTTGAGGAAATGATCAATGGCGAATAGCAAGCCGCCCAGCAGTAGAAAATGCAGCAACGGCTCGCGCAGCCACCGCGACCAGATCGCAGTGCGCGGCGCACGCGGCGAAGACGTGGCTTCGCTGGATGTGGACTGGGTATCGCTTGAAAAAGGGGTCGGTAGTACAGCGGACATGGGGTGTCCCAAAGGCAAGGAATGATAAACGCGAAA
>JAGRHK010000179.1 GCA_020444985.1 Candidatus Competibacteraceae bacterium | reverse complement strand
CTTTTTTGCCATGCTTCAACAGTTCCAGTTCCGCTTGCTGACGTTTGATTTCAGCAGCGGTAACGGCCAGATCCTGATCCTGTTGCCAAGTGCTGAGTTCAGCCAATACCTGTTCCGGCGTTACCCACGCATTTTCCCGAACCTGAACCTGCGTGAGGATGCCGGATGTGACGGCGTGAATCTCGGCGCGGGCGGCAGGGAACAGGGTGACTTCGCCCGTGACATCATACGAATAAGGCAGGAATGCCGCCGTTACCAAGAGCGCCAGCAACGCCAGTCGCCATAGCCATCCTCCCCGCTTCTTCTTGATAACCGCACCGGTAGGAACGACCGAATGTTGCGGAGTCGAGCGCGATACCCGATCGGTAACCGGCAGCGACCGTTTTGCGCCACGCTGGCGTTGACGAGCCAGCCGATGCAGGAACCAGCGCGCCGCCAGCGTCGCCAGCACCAGAAACAACACCACGCCCACGCCCTGGAAGCGCAATTTCAGATAAGTAGAGATCGCCAGCATGATCATGCCAACGAGCAACAGCACATAGGTCACACAGGCGAGTGCATAACCCAACAAGGCGTATTTCTCACCGGACGGCAACCCTGCCGGCGGTCGGCGACCCCGCAGGTACAACCCCAATACCTGGAACGCCCGCTCCCGCAGGCGCGGCATGTTCAAAAAAGTCGCCAGCCAATTGTAGCCATCCGCTCGCCATAACGGGTTGGCCGTGAACAGGAAAGCGCCCAGCGCGATGTGACTGATGATGAAACTGTAAATGCCCAGCGTCCCGCCGGTTTCAACAGTGAGTCGCCACAACAAAGCGCCGATGACAAACAGGCTGAGCTTGGTCAACAACCCGGCGGCAGCAATCCACAATTGCTGATGACGAGCCAGGCTACGCACCCGCTTGGCGACGAAGAACCGGGGAATAAACCCATAAGCCAAGCGAAGGCCAAACTGCGCGACCCGTCCCTGGTAAAAAGCGCAGGTCGCACCCTGAGCAACTTTGCTGAACAGATTGACAACAAACAGGCTAAAGGTCAGCTTGAACAGAAGATGCCAACCGGGGTCGGCGAATGTCCTCAAGGTGTATTGATATTGCGGCTGGTTGTACAGCAAAACCAATAGCGCCAACGGTATGCCGGGCGCCAGCAGCCAAACGCCATGCCGCAACCCGCGCAGATGAGCGGCGATCCCGTTGAAGCCGCGCTGAGGGTCAAACCACGACCAGCGGTAGGCGCCGCCAAGCCGGTCATCGTCGTCAATCTCCGGAGCGTCTGCATCCGTCTCATCGATAGGCGCATCGTTTACCGCGCTCAACAAGCCTGATGCCGCCATGTCCTGGTAAAATTGGTGGAGCTGGTCAGCCGTGATTGTCAGATCAAACCGTTGCGCGAAATCGGCTTGAATGGCTTGAGGATCCGTGGTGCGATTCAGCGCCTGACAAAGAAAGACCTCTTCCTCGCCTAATTCAAAGCGTTCGCCGCTGACCGGATGACGCACCTGATAACGCCCCGTCGTCGCGGTTGATTCAAACTCCAGGTCCGGTTGCAGCCGCCAGCGAATGGACTCGTTTTGTCCCGCGCTTTCCGCCACGCTCACTGTCTCCGCCGGCGATCCAGCCAGGCGCTCATGACCCGTTCCTGCTGACGCAGAAATTCCTGCATGAGATCAAAATGTCCGGTTAACGCAGCGGATGCGCCCTTTGGGTCAAGCGGGGATTTTGACAGCGCAGGCGTGCGTTCGCGGTCAATCTCCCCCGGTTCCCCTTTTGCAAAGGCAGGAGATTTTTCGCCATCTTCAAAGGGGGAAGAGACTTTCCGGTCCTCAACCAACCATTCCCGCAATTGCGCCATCATCGGCGCCGACGGCTGAATCAGCGGAATTGCGGTCGACAAGTAGGGCGCTGGCTGAGTCGCCGGTTCCAGGGTTCCGCCGTAGAGAGGATGCAAATCGACCGGAACGCCATAGGCAAACAACTGACCAAGCAGATGGCGCAACTGCTGATCAGCGCCGCGTCGGCGATCATCGCAGGATACCGCCACATGCGGTCGTTTGCGGAGAATATCGCGGACAAAAGCGGTCAGGTGACTTTCCGGTCCGACCTCGACGAACGCGCGCACGCCATCCCGGTACAAATGCTCAATGCTCTCGCGGAAGCGCACCGGGCGCGTATACTGGGCTGCGGCGGTATCGCGAATCGCTTCAACCTCGGCGGGAAACGGCTCCGCCGTCACACAGGAATATAAAATCTGTTCGGTCGACGCAAAGTCCACCTCGGCGAACAGCGCCCGAAACGCTTCCGCCATCGGCGCCATCAGCGGCGTGTGATAACCTCGATCAAGCGCCAACTCGGTGCAAAAGCCGCCCCGTTGTTTCAGCGCGGCGTGCGCGGCGGCAATCGCCTCGGCGGGACCAAACAGAATGAACTGGTTGGCGCAGTTGTCCATGGTCAGATGCAGCCGCGCATCCGCTGCGAGGACATCTTGCGCTTCTTGCAGCGTCAACGCGCCAACCGACAGCAGTTTGCCATCAGGAATCGCGCCGGCTGACTCCAGTTCCTGATAGAGCGTATTCATTCGCCGGATGCACGCTCCGACTCCAGCTTGGTCCAGCCGGATAACGCCCGAAGCCACCAGGGCTGCATTCTCGCCCGTGCTATGCCCAAGCCATGCATCGGCGCGAATGCCGAATGCCGTCAACAGCGCAAATAATGCCTGGTCGGCGGCGAATACCGATTCCGAACCCAGTTCCATGCCTTGCAACTGGGCTGGCAGCCACTGCTGATCTTCCGCAGTCAATCCGGTCGGCGGGGGAAAAACCGCCTGACTTGGGGCAAGGTCACGCTCGCCGGCGTATAGCCCGTCGAGAAAATCAAACCCGCGCCGCACTGTGGGAAACTCCACGGCTAAATCCCGCAACATGTCGGGATACTGCGAATTCTCTCCAGGGAACAACAATGCCACGCGCCCCGCAGCTGGACGCGCGCTGAAATAGACGCCATCGCGAGTTTGCAAGCGCTCCCGCGCCGGATCCGCCAATTTGCCGACGATTGCAGCCAGCCGCGTTTCCAGCGTGCGGCTCTCTTCGGCCACCACAGCCAGGCGCTGCGCGCCTTGACCACGCTGCTGCCAGAGTTCCGCAGCCAGGGCGCGCAAATCCATTGCAGGAACGCTCCGCAACCGCTCCCGCACTGCTTCAATCTGTTGCAACAACGCGGCGCGATCCGGTTGCGCGAAAATCAACAATTCGTTGCTCGACTTCCAGCGCCGTCCCAGAAACGCGGATAACGGCTCATCGCTTTGACCCGGCGCTTCTTCGAGAATAGCGTGGGTATTGATGCCGCCGAACCCAAAGGCGTTAACGCCCGCCCGGCGCGGCGTCGGGCGGCCATGAATCCACGGACGGGTTTCCGTGTTCAAGTACAGGCGACCTTTACCTGAAGTTAAATCCGCGCGCACCTCATCGCACAAGGTCGGCGGCAACACGCGATGATAGAGGGCGAGCGCCGTCTTGATCAGCGACGCTGCGCCGGCGGCCGGAATGCAATGGCCGATCATCGATTTGACCGACCCCAGAGCGACATCGGGCAGGCGACCCTGGCGTTCGCCCAACACTTGGCGTAGTGCCTGGATTTCTGTTTCATCGCCTAGTGGAATGCCGGTGCCGTGGGCTTCAATCAACCCGACGCTGGCCGGATCAAGTCCTGCCTGCCGCCAAGCGCGCCGCATCGCCAGCACCTCGCCCTCCAGACGCGGGGCCATCAAACCCTTGGCGCGGCCATCGGAAGACTGGCCGATGGATTTCAAAACCGCATAGATGCGGTCGCCAGCCCGTAAAGCGTCGTCCAGTCGTTTCAACGCCAGAATGCCGCCGCCCTCACCCAGCAAGGTGCCATCGGCCCCGGCAGCGAAGGGACGGATCCGGGATTTGCGCGACAACGCGCCCAGCTCGCAAAACACCATGTGCACCAACGGCGGGGTTGAAGTGTTCACACCGCCGGCCAGCATCAAATCGGCGCGGCCTAGTCGCAATTCCTGCATGGCGTGTTCGACCGCAATCAGGGATGAAGCGCATGCGGCATCGACAATGTAGTTCGGCCCCATGAGATTCAACCGGTTGGCGATACGCCCGGTCATCATGTTCGGCACCAGACCGGGGATGCTGTCGGCATCCATCGGCAGCAGCTCGCTTTTGAATTGCTTTCGGAGTTCCCGCCAGCGTTCAGCGCTCATCTCCGGCAGGGCGGCTGCCAACAGATCCAACATCTGGTCGACCATCATGCCATGCTGGACGCCGTTGACGCTGGCTCGGTTGGGATGGATGCCATGCCCCAGAATGATGCCGGTTGCTTCCGGGCAATATTCATGCGCGTTGATGTGCGCATCCTGCAGCGCGGATTTAGCCAAATCCAGCGCATGAAACTGATCCGGTTCGCCGCTGGCCACTGAGACCGGCATGATGCCGAAAGCGCGGGCGTTAAACCGCGACAGATCTCTGAGAAAACCACCGCGCCGGGTGTAAATTTTGGCTCGCTCCAGATAACCGCCGCGCGAGTCGTCCGCATGTCCGGTTTCGGCAACCGGTTCATAAAAGCGATCGGCGTTCCAGTCGGGCAAGGGTTCGTCAATCGCATCGCATTTGCCGAGAATATTCGCCCAGTAGGCCGCCAGATTTTCCGCCTGGGGAAACAAACCGGCCATACCGACGATGGCGATATCAGGATTTTGCGCGGTGTTCATTGTGGCGATTTTCAAAACCCGGTCGCGTCCTCGGCATAGCTGAAGACTTCAATTCCCAGA
>JAGRHK010000178.1 GCA_020444985.1 Candidatus Competibacteraceae bacterium | reverse complement strand
TCCCGCGCTCTAGCGGGGTTGCCTTGCAGGATGTCCACTTCACAAGGGCGGTAGAAACGGGGATTCACCTGGACGCGGATGTGACCGGTGCGCGCATCGCGCCCCACTTCGGTTTCGGCCTGTCCTTGCCATTCAAGAGGGATATCAACCGCCTGGAAGGCCAGTTCCACGAAATGGCGCACGGTCCAGGTCTGGTTCGTGGCCAGAACGTAAGTATCCGGTTCGTCATGTTGCAACATGCGGTACATGCCTTCCACATATTCTGGCGCATAACCCCAGTCGCGTTGGGCGTCGAGATTGCCCAGTTCTAACACGTCTTGTTGACCCAGGTGAATACGAGCAGCGGCGTCGGTGATCTTACGGGTGACGAATTCCTTGCCGCGCAGCTCGGATTCATGATTGAAGAGGATGCCACTGCAGGCGAACAAGCTGTAGGATTCGCGGTAATTGACCGTTGTCCAGTGCGCAAACAGCTTTGCGACGCCATAGGGGCTGCGGGGATGGAAGAACGTGGTCTCGGTTTGCGGCAGCTCATGAATTTTGCCGTACATTTCCGAGGTAGACGCTTGATAAAAGCGGATATTCGGATTGACGGTGCGGATGGCTTCGAGCAGGTGCAGCGGGCCGATGCCGGTGATCTGCGCGGTGGTGACCGGCTGTTCGAACGAGACGCCAACGAAACTTTGGGCCGCCAGATTATACACTTCATCGGGTTCTGCTTGTTGCAGCAGGCGGATGCTGGCGCCGGGGTCGGTCAGGTCGTATTCGACCAGCCGCAGTTCAGGGTGGTTGAGCAGGCCCAATTCTTCCATGCGCCAGAAATTGACGGAGCTGGTGCGACGGTAGGTCCCGTAAACTCGATAGCCCTGCTTCAGCAGGAGCCGGGTCAGGTAGGCGCCGTCCTGGCCGGTGACGCCCGTGATGATCGCGTGCTTCATGGGTTCCTCAAATGCCCTTCTTCTGGAGGGGCCAACGGTTGCGTGAACAAATTTCACTATACCATGCTGCGCCTTAACCATGAACAGAGCTGACAGCGTTACAGCGAACGATGTAAGATGCGCGCCTGCCCCGTTCACGGGGACTTTCCTGTGCGCCGCTTAATCGGAGTCATCAGCCCTTATGAATCACGCCGTCGCCATGTTCCGTTCACTTTGGGACTATCGAGGGTTTATCTTGGCCAATGTGCGGCGGGAATTTCAGCAGCGTTATACGAACTCGCTGCTGGGCGGATTGTGGGCAGTGTTGAATCCGTTAACCATGATCGTGATCTATACGATCATTTTTGCGGGGATTATGCGCCCCCGCTTGGCGGGGCAGGAGGATAACCTTTTCGCCTACAGCATCTACTTGTGCGCCGGGGTGCTAACCTGGGGCGCTTTCGCGGATATGGTAGGGCGGATGCAGGGCGTGTTCATTCAGTATGGCAATCTGATCAAGAAGTCCAGTTTTCCCCGTTCCTGCCTGCCGTTGATTGTGGCGTTGGCGGTGTTGATCGACTTTGCGATTGTGATGGCCCTGTATCTGGCGTTTCTCCTGATCACCGGCAATTTTCCAGGTTGGGTTATCCTGGCGTTTCCCGCCGTGTTTCTGATTCAGTTGATGTTCGGTGTGGGGCTGGGTTTGCTGACGGCGACGCTGAATGTGTTTTTCCGCGATGTCGGGCAGTTTGTCGGGGTGATCCTGCAGTTCTGGTTCTGGTTGACGCCAATTATTTACAGCGCCAGCATCCTGCCGGAAGCGATTCGAGACTGGCTTTGGCTGAATCCGATTTATCCGCTGATCACCGCTTACCAGGGGATTTTCCTGCATCACGTCTGGCCGGATGGGTCAAGCTTGCTGGGCATTGCGGTTGGGTCGTTGGTGTTGCTGTTATTGTCGGGGCGACTGTTTCTCAAACTGGCTGGCGAAATTGTGGATGAGTTGTGATGGGAAAGATTGTCGTCAGGAATGTGGGCAAGGCTTATAAGCGGTATGCCAGTCACTGGGCGCGGTTGCGGGAGTGGCTGGATCCGACAGGTCGGCCTCGTCATCAGGCGCACTGGGTATTGCGGGGCGTGGATTTCACGGTCGCTTCGGGCGAAGCCGTCGGCATTATCGGTAACAATGGCGCCGGCAAGAGCACGTTACTGAAAATTATTACCGGCACCACTCAGCCAACCGAAGGGTCTGTAGGGTTCGACGGGCGGATCGCAGCGCTGCTGGAGTTGGGTATGGGATTTCACCCGGATTTTACGGGGCGGCAAAATGTGTTCATGGC
Source organism: Candidatus Competibacteraceae bacterium (assembly GCA_020444985.1). GTDB lineage: Bacteria > Pseudomonadota > Gammaproteobacteria > Competibacterales > Competibacteraceae > UBA2383. The sequence continues at coordinate 2,543 of JAGRHK010000178.1, read as the reverse complement.
TGGGCAATTACTCGGGCATTCGACGGCGACGTTGGAGCGATGTCTGCCGGAGATCGAGGCGTTCGCCGAAATCGGGGATTATATCGATCAGCCGGTGCGCACCTATTCCAGCGGCATGCAAGTGCGGCTTGCGTTTAGCGTAGCGACAGCCATTCGCCCGGAAATTCTGATTGTCGACGAAGCGTTGTCAGTTGGTGACGCCTATTTCCAGCACAAAAGTTTTGCCCGCATTCGTCAGTTTCGCGATCAGGGTACGACACTGTTGTTTGTCTCGCATAGCGCCGGGGCAGTGAAAACGCTCTGCAATCGCGCGATTCTGCTGGATCAAGGCGTCATGGCGCGCGATGGTTCCCCGGATGAGGTGCTCGATTATTACAACGCGATCATTGCCAAACAGGAAGTCGATCAGGAAATTCGGCAGGTCGAGTCACAAACGGGCAGGAGCGTGGTTCGTTCGGGAAATCAGGGTGCGGTGATTGAAGATGTGGATTTGCAACTGGCGGGCCAGAGTGTACGGGCGGTGCGCGTGGGTGAAGCGGTCAGCTTCGAAGTGGCGATCAGCGTACAGCAGGATTTGGAAGAGCTGACCGTGGGTCTGCTGATCCGGGATCGGCTGGGCAATGATGTCTTTGGCACGAACACCTGGCATTTGGGCTGTAGCCAGAAAGACTTGCAAGCCGGCGCGCGTTGGCGCGTGGTGTTTGCTTTTCCCGAATTGAATCTGGGCGTGGGGAATTATAGCGTGACGTTTGCCTTGCACAGCGGCGACGCTCATGTAGCAAATAACTATGATTGGTGGAATCAGGCGCTGGTGTTTCAGGTCGTGCCGGGCGCGGGTTTTCGCGCGATTGGCGTGGGGTATCTGCCGACGGTAGGCCACTGGGCCGTAGCATGAGCATGATGAGATGATGATTATTAGAGAACAATTGAAATGAATGTTGCGGCTCCGGAAATTAATGTTGACGAACTGATGATGCGCATTCGCGAGGAAGTTGCCCGCCGCAAGCAGCAGTTGGGCGCCGCATCCGAGCCGGCTCCCGCAGCCTGGATTCCTGAACGACCAGCAGCGCCAGGACTGGCGGAGTTGTTGCGGTGCGAAGGGGCGGATGGCGTCGCCCATGCTTACCGGACCCTGTTGCGCCGAGAGCCAGAACCTGGGGCCATTGAGGGCCGTTTGCCGATGCTGGCCGAGGATGGGATTGCTGCGCAGATCGAGATGTTGCGCGAGATGTGCGACTCTGAAGAAGGGCGCAATATTGGCGCCGAGGTACTGGGGTTGACCCGGCCTTATCCGCTCGGCAATTTGCTCGGCGGTGATGACCCGGCGTTTGTTGTCCGGGCTTATCAGGCGTTACTGGGCTACGCGCCGGATGAGGAAAATCTCCAGACTTATTTATCCAGTCTGAAGCGAGGCGCGCTTAGCCGTAGCGATGTGCTGCGGGCGTTGCGCTATTCCGAAGAAGGCCGCAAGTTCGGCGTTGAGGTGGCGGGTTTATTGCCGTTAGGGGTCGAAAATGCACTCATGCCGGGCCGTGAGGAGTGCACGGTTGATTGGACTCCAGAGTGGGGCAAGCCACCGTTTCCGGCTTTTGAGGCGGGTCCCATGGAGACGCCCATTGCGGTCAAGTCGGCTTATGAGTTGGGCGAGTTGCTGAATTACCAGGATGACGCCTTCATCCGCAATGCTTATCGAGCTATTTTGCGCCGGGAGCCAGATTCCCAAGGATTCGAAATCTATCTGCGTCGGCTGCAGCAAGGCGCGCTGTCCAAAATCGATATTTTGGGTAGTTTGCGATTTTCCCGCGAGGGTCGTCAGATCGGTGTGGCTATTCCTGGGTTATTCATGCCTTGGCTAGTACATCTGATGTATCGCGTTCCCCTGTTGGGTTTTTTGGTGGCGCTGACGGGCGCGTTGCTGCATCCAGGCAAAACGGTTGAGCGGTTGCGCAGTCTGGAGGCGAATTTAGGCCGTTTGGATAATCAACTGGGTCAAGCTGAACAATGCTTGGCAGGGGATCGGGAGCGGTTAGTAGCATGGTTACGGAGCACAGCGTCGGAGGCAGCAGGGCGCTTCAGTCACGCTGAACTGGAGTTGTGGCAACTGAAATTGCTCGTGGACGCCAAGGCGAATCAAGCCGAATTCGTGGGCTTGCAAGATAGGATCAAACAGCTTCAGCAGGGTAAGGCTGACCAGAGGCTGGTAGAGACATTGCGCGTTAATCTGCGCAATGCCTTGGAAGCCAAGGCTGAGGTGAGCGAAATCGCCACAATTCAGTTGCGACTGAAACAGGCGATGGAGCGTCTGGACAGCCGCGCTAACCAGCAGAGTGTGGCGGAGTTGCATATGCAACTTCAGTCGTTGGCGGAAGACAAGGCGGATGCTGGGGCGCTGGCCGAGATGCAGCAGTTGCTGGGGAGCAAGGCGGATGCTGGGGCGCTGGCCGAGATGCAGCAGTTGCTGGGGAGCAAGGCGGATGCTGGGGCGCTGGCCGAGACGCGGCAGTTGCTGGAGGGCAAGGCGGATGCTGGGGCGCTGGCCGAGA
>JAGRHK010000177.1 GCA_020444985.1 Candidatus Competibacteraceae bacterium | reverse complement strand
CACCGGGTGATCAATGGGTTCATGATCCAGGGCGGCGGCTTCACCCCTGATTTCCAGCAGAAACCGACCCGCGATCCGATCCCGAACGAGGCGAATAATGGTCTGAAAAACCGGCGCGGCACGGTCGCCATGGCGCGAACCGGCGATCCGAACTCCGCAACCGCCCAATTCTTCATCAACGTTAAGGACAATCCGTTTCTCGATTACCGCGGCCCAACACCGCAAGGTTGGGGTTATGCGGTCTTTGGCAAAGTGATCGATGGCATGGAGGTTGTCGACCAGATCCGCCAGACGCCGACTGGCTCCGGTGGTCCCGGCGGTCGATTTAGCGATGTCCCTGTTACCCCGGTGGTCATTGAGTCCGCAACCGTGCTTGATGGGTCGGAGCCTGCCGCGTCGGATGCCAATCCCGAATCCGCCCCTACACCCGCCCCTTCGTCTGAACCTACTAAAGAGTGAGTCTTATTTCCATGGTGAATCTACATACTTCATTGGGCGTGATCAGCATTGAGCTGGATCACGAACATGCGCCGACGACCGCCACCAATTTTCTTCAATACGCCCGCGACGGATTTTATGATGGCACCCTGTTTCACCGGGTGATCCCGAACTTCATGATTCAGGGCGGTGGCCTGAAATCCGATATGACGGAGAAACCATCCCGCGCCCCAATTCAGAACGAGGCAAACAATCGCCTGAAAAATGTGGTGGGCAGCATCGCCATGGCCCGCACCTCTGATCCCCATTCAGCCAGCTCACAATTCTTTATCAATCTCAAGGACAACGATTTCCTTGATCATCGTGCGCCGACCAGTCAGGGCTGGGGCTATTGTGTATTCGGTCGGGTCGCTGCGGGTATGGACGCGGTCGAGGCGATCGCTCGCGTTGCCACCACCAGCCGGCGCGGCCATCAGGATGTGCCCGTTGAAGAGGTGACGATTATCAAGGCCGAGGTCAACGACGAATGAACGCGTAGCCGCATGACCACCCTGTTCATTTCCGATCTGCACCTGGAGCCGACGCGACCGGCCACCACAGCGTTGTTCCTGGCTTTTCTGGAACAGCGCGCCCGCTCGGCTGAGGCGCTGTATATCCTGGGTGATCTGTTCGAAGCCTGGATTGGGGATGATGATGACGCCGATCTGGGACGTCAGGTCGCAGCGGGTCTGCGTAACCTGACCGGATCCGGCGTCCCTGTGTACTTCCTGCACGGCAACCGTGATTTTCTGCTTGGTGAACGCTTTGCTGCTGTCAGCGGTCTGCGGTTATTACCGGAAAGCACGGTCATCAACCTGGCGAGCGAGCCGGTTTTATTACTGCACGGCGATACGCTCTGCATTGATGATGTCGACTATCAGACCTTTCGAGCGCAGGTTCGCGATCTGGCTTGGCAAGCGCAGATACTAGCGCTGCCTCTGACACAGCGGCGAGCGCTGGCGGGCCAGATGCGGGAAACCAGCCAACAGGCGACCCGGCAGAAGGCCATGGAGATTACCGATGTCAATCGCGATGAAGTGCGCCGGATCATGAAACAGCATCAGGTTGAGCGGCTGATTCATGGCCATACGCATCGGCCTGCTATTCATGATTGGGTATTGGACGGCCACTCCATGCGACGGGCGGTGCTGGGCGATTGGTATGAGCAAGGGAGCGTCTTGTGTTGCGACGCCTCGGGCTGGTGGCTGGAATCGCTGCCGTTGTTGGGCGCATAAAGAGATGATCATGCTCCATCCTTCTCATGCTGGGTGGCTTGCGCACGATACGCCCGGCGGCTTTTCGGCCTTAATGGATTTATATGAGTGCAATTACATTAACATGCGTCGTTTATTGCCGATCATGCCGCCCGCATCGGCAGCTCGGGTCTCGCACGCATCCGGCGGGATGGATTTGCATCTGCGCATCGTGGAGCGCTGCCGCTATACCAGTGAATTGATTTTGACCTATCAATTTGGCCAAGAGCAAGGCCCACCGGTGGCTGAGCCTGATTTGCGTATCCGGGTCTATCACGACGCCCGATTGGCCGAGGTGGTCGCTGCTCATTTGCGGCATTCTGCCTTTCTCGCCACCGACCCGCTCGACCCAGGAAGCCCGGACCGCGTCCATCTTTATAATCGTTGGCGAATCAATCGCTTTCTCTATAAATGGCTGACCTATTGCTTGTGGCAAGGGCATCGTTTTATGGAACCCCATCAAACTTCGGCCTAAGCATTTTTCTCGGGCCGCTAGAAAATCCAGATATTTCCTTGCTAAATTAGTTGACTAATTGAGTGGGTTAATATAGTTTCTTTGTTCGAAGCTTATACCACAATTAAGATATTGATTTTTTATGATGTGTAATCTGGATAAAGCAGAATTGAATCCAGGCGCCGCGTATTCGGGTTCAATGCATCCGAATCTAAAGCCACACAGCTTATATAGCCCAATTGATGGGAAGCGTTCCATTCAGTAACTTGCGGGGTACCGCCATGAAACTTTCAACTAAGGGCCGCTATGCGGTTACCGCCATGATGCACTTGGCTATTCACGACCAGCATGGTCCGGTCACGCTGGCTGAAATCTCTCAGTGCCAGGGTATTTCACTGTCTTATCTGGAACAATTATTTGCCAAGCTGCGCAAGCACGGCTTGGTCGAAGGCGTGCGCGGCCCCGGCGGGGGATATCGCCTGGCGCGGACGCCGGATCAAGTCACGGTCGCTAATATCATCAGCGCTGTGGATGAACGACTGGACGCGACCCGTTGTTGTGGCGACGAGAATTGCCAGGGAGGACGGCGTTGTCTGACCCATCAATTGTGGACTGATCTCAGTCGGCAGATTTTCATCTTCCTGGAAGGCATCACCTTGGCGCAGTTTGTCGAGCGGCCGATGATCAACGAGATGAGCGCGCATCACCGCCATCACACGCGCCGGCGAGATCGCATCCAGCCGATCCAGTTCCCGGCCATCGTGTGAATGCCAGCGCGCTCGTCCGTGCTGCTGGCGAGTCATGCGTTTACCGATCTATCTGGACTATGCCGCGACCACGCCGGTCGATCCACGGGTTGCCGCCCTTCTCGGGCGGCATTTGACGTTAGATGGTCTATTCGGCAACCCTTCCTCCACAACTCACATCTTTGGCAGACAAGCGGCGCCCGTCATCGCAACGGCCCGTCGCCAAGTGGCCCATCTGCTTAACGCGGATCCACGGGAAATCATCTGGACCTCGGGCGCAACCGAAGCCAATAATCTAGCGCTGATCGGCGTCATGCGCGCCCAAACGCGGCGAGGCCGGCACCTGATCACCAGTAAAACTGAACACAAGGCGGTACTGGACGTGTGCCGGTGGATAGAGCAAAACGGTTGCACGGTCACGTATCTCGACCCGGATCCGGATGGCCAAATTCCCCTGGAGCGCATCGCCGAGGCGCTCCGACCCGACACCGTGCTGGTGTCGTTGATGCATGTCAACAACGAAACCGGCGTCATTCATGACTTGGCGGCAATCGGCGCGCTGACGCGCGCGCGCGGCATTCTATTCCACGTCGACGCTGCGCAAAGCGCCGGGAAACTGCCCATTGACTTGCAAAAGCTGCCGGTCGATCTGCTCAGTCTCAGCGCGCACAAGCTGTATGGACCCAAAGGGATCGGTGCGCTCTATGTCCGCCAGCGCCCGGTGCGCGTCCGGCTGGAGCCGCTGCTATATGGCGGCGGTCAGGAACGCGGTTTGCGCGCCGGCACGCTGCCGACCCATCAGATCGCGGCGATGGGGGAAGCATTTCGCATCGCTGGTGAGGAGATGGATGCTGAGCAGGCGCGGGTTCGGTGCTTGCGGGACCGGCTGTGGCAAGCATTTGTCGCGCTGGGGGCTGTGGAGTGGAATGGCCATCCGCAGAACAACGTCGCCGGCATTCTCAATGTAAGTTTCACGGGCGTTGTCGCCGAGGCGGTACTGGCGGCCCTGCTGGAGATTGCCGTGTCCACCGGTTCGGCCTGTACATCGGCCAGTAATGAACCGTCGCATGTGTTGCGGGCGATGGGTGTTGATCCGCTTCGCGCGCGCGCCGCGATTCGCTTCAGCCTGGGTCGGTTCACTACAGTTGAAGAGATTGACCATACCGCCCGCGTGGTGGTCAAGGCCGTGAGCCGGCTACGGGAATTGTCGCCACTGTGGGAGGGTTATCCGCAGGGCGTGTGATTTTAAGGAACGCCATTCAAGTTTTTGCGGTTCTAAACGAAAGCCCGGCAAATGCCGGGCTTTTAAGCAAACGACTCAATATTACATATTCGGATAATTCGGCCCATCGCCCCCCTGCGGAGTAACCCATTGGATGTTCTGAGTGGGATCCTTGATATCGCAGGTCTTACAGTGAACGCAGTTTTGCGCATTGATTTGCAAACGTGGGGCATTCCCTTCACCGTCCCGCACGATCTCATACACCCCTGCTGGGCAATAGCGCTGTTCAGGCGCGTCATACAACGCCAGATTAACCTGGATCGGTACGGTCGCATCCTTCAGCGTCAGATGACAAGGCTGGTCTTCCTCATGATTAGTATTGGAAATAAACACGGAAGACAACCGGTCAAAACTGATGACGCCATCCGGTTTCGGATACTCGATTTTCGAACACTCGCTGGCTTTCTTCAGCTTGGCGTGATCCGGCTTGTGGTGAAAAGTCCACGGCGCTTTGCCTTGGAACAGATACGTATCCAGCGCGGAATAGGCGATGGCCGCCCACAAGCCCCAACTGAACGAGGGCTTGATATTCCGCACCTGATAGAGTTCTTCCCACAGCCAGCTTTGCCGCAGCAGTTCCGGGTACGCAGTGATCTCGACCAGGGGTTCCTCAGCCGTAACCGCAGCAAACACCGCGTCGGCAGCGATCATGCCGGATTTCATCGCGG
>JAGRHK010000176.1 GCA_020444985.1 Candidatus Competibacteraceae bacterium | reverse complement strand
CTGCACGATCACCCACCTGTATACCGTGTCGCATCTCACGTCGCTGACCGCCCTGAAGCAGCTCGATCCCGAATTTGAGGCGGTGGGCGCATCGCTCAAGCAGCCGTTTTATCGGACTCTGACGCGAGTGACCACGCCGATCTGTCTGCCGGCGATCTCCGATATTTTGATTTATTTATTCGTCAACGCCATGACCACAGTGTCGGCGGTGGTGTTTCTGTATTCGCCCGAAACCACGCTGGCTTCCGTGGCGATGCTGAACATGGACGACGCCGGCGACATCGCACCGGCGGCGGCGATGGGCATGATGATTTTCTACACCAACGTCGGCGCGCGTCTGACCTATCTAGGGATTAACCATCTGTTGTTTCGCGGCGCTCAGGCATGGCGCAAACGTTAGGTGAATAGGCAATGAGTCATTACGATTTGGCAGTGGTCGGCGCGGGCATCGTCGGCTTGGCCCACGCGCTGGCTGCGGTAAAACGCGGCAAACGTGTGGTGGTGATCGACCGGGACGCGCGCGCAGTGGGCGCTTCGATACGCAACTTCGGCTTTGTTACCGTGACCGGCCAACAAGCCGGACAGGCTTGGGAACGCGCCATGCGCTCCCGGGAGATCTGGGATGAGGTGGCGCCCGCTGCTGGCATTCCCGTGATTCACCGTGGCCTGGCGGTGGTGGCGCGCAGTCCCGAAGCCTTGGCCGTGTTGGAAGCGTTTTTAGCAACGCCGATGGGCAAAGCGTGCCGCCTGCTCAGCGCCGAGGACGCCTTGCAACGCTACCCGGTATTGCGCCCGGAGGGCGTGACCGGCTGCCTGTGGAGTCCGCACGAACGGCGGGTGGAATCGCGTGACGCCATTTCTCAACTGACGGCCTATCTGGTCAGCCTGGGCGTGACGGTCATGCCGGGAACGCTGGTCAAGGCTGTCGAACCGCCGGCGGTCGAAACCACCGCCGGCGTGGTGCGCGCCGATGCCTGCGTGATCTGTCCCGGCGACGATTTTCTTAGCCTGTTCCCCGAGCGCATCGCTGCCTATGGACTGCGTCGGTCCAAGCTGCACATGCTGCGGCTAGCGTCTCAGCCAGCGCATTGGAAATTGCCGGGATCGGTGATGTCGGATCTCAGCCTGGTGCGTTATCTGGGTTATGCCGAACTCCCTGCCGCCGCCGCACTGCGCGCGCGCCTGGAACGGGAAAAGCCCCAGGCCCTGGCGAATGGTATCCACTTGATTGTCGTGCAAAGCGCCGACGGTTCGCTCGTGGTGGGGGATTCGCATCATTATGACAACCCCCCCGACCCCTTTGCCTCCGATGCGGTAGATCGCATCATCCTCGATTGCGCCCACGAAGTGCTGGACATTCCCAATCCGCAGGTCATCGAGCGTTGGACCGGCGTGTATGCCTCCAGCGCCGAACGCTTGGCATTGGTCGATAGTCCCCGCGATGCGGTGCGTGTTGTGATGGTCACCAGCGGCACTGGGGCCAGCACCGGTTTCGCTATCGGTGAGGAAGTCATCGCCGATTTGTTCGGTGCCCATGCGGAAAATGCACAGGCGGTTACGCGGACCGAGACGGACTGCTGAGCACGTTGGCTCGCTTGAACGAACGGCTGGCGAGGCGCACGACATGAACGAAAAAAGCACGATCCTTGACGAGATCATCGCGGCTTTCCGCCGTTATGGTCATCAGGAGTACGGCGAACGGGTCACCATGCAGCAGCACATGGCGCAGACTGCCTGTTTTGCCGCCGAGGCGGGCGAAGACGATGACATGATCGCTGCCTGTCTGCTGCACGATTATGGCCATTTCGTGCACGGCTTGGCGGAAGACATCGCCGATCACGGCATCGACGGCAAACATGAGGCAGTCGGAGCCGCTGCGTTGGCCGCGTATTTCCGGGCGGAGGTGATCGAACCGATACGGCTGCACGTCGAAGCCAAGCGTTATTTGTGCGCGGTCGATCCCGGTTATCGGGAAACGCTTTCCCCGACCTCCGTGCAGAGTTTAGCCTTGCAAGGCGGAGCTTTGACCCCCGCCGAGATCGAAAAATTAGAGAAAGTTCCCCATTTTGAAAGAGCGGTTCGCTTGCGCCGTTATGACGACGCGGGGAAAATCTCCGGCCGGGAAACCCCGCCCATTGAGCATTTTCTTCCCTGTCTGGAACAGGCGTTGCGTTGAGCGCAACGACCGACCGTCTTAAGTCAGTGAGTATTCCAAGCCAGAAATAAGCCACCGCCAAAAGCGGTGGCTGATCAAGCTGCGTGAGCGATTAGTCAACGGCTGTTGGGGTAGGAATCCATGCTCCCGCCGTCCGGCGCCACTGATCAAGCAGCGCTGTGCGGTTTTGCCGTAAATTCCGTCCGTGTCGCACCGTCGGGTAGGGTACGTTATCGCCGCGTATTCCCGCCCACAGCGTGCGGTTGAATGCTTCAGGATCGCTGAGATGGTCGATTTCCTCGAAGTCGAAATCCGCCATCGCTTTCGTCCACCAGCGATTGTCGTGTCGGGGTTTCATGGCCAGGGTTTGCTGGGTGTTCGCCAAATCACACCGGTTGTAAGCGCCGAGCAGGTAAGCTGTTTGGACCGGTTCCTGGCAGAGCGCGCCCGGCAGAATCGCCGTATAAGGCGTCAGATCCGGATTCTTTGCATCGAACGCATCGGACATCGGTTCAGCGTTGGCGTCGTTGACGCCAAGATAGTCGATCCCAAGCAGGTCGACCATCGTGCGGATCATGCTGACGGTATTGTAGTTCGCGTTGATTACTTGGTCCTGACCGCGCGTGTAAGGCGAAATGATGTAGCTAATGGTCCGCTGAGCATCGACATGATCCGGTCCATTTTGAGCGTCGTCCTCGATGACGAAAATCGCCGTCTTCCCCCATTCCGGACGATGGCTCAAATACTCGACGACCAAGCCAAGCGCATAATCGTTGTCGGCCATTTGGAGTTCCGGGGTATTGACGCCCCCTACAGCGCTGTCAAAGCTGCCAAAATGATCGTGGTCCATGGCCATCAACATCAGATTCGGCAATGTGCCATGTTCGGCGACATAGGCATCGACATCCCGAATCCACTCCTGGATAGACCAGACTTCCGGCTGCTTTTGGTCATAGCCACGGAAATAGAGGTCGGTGCGTCCCTCAAGGGAGACCTTGCTGTGCGTGGCTTGTTTGATGCCGTCGGCGAACGGCGTCGGCGATATCGGAATATAGAGGGGATTTTCAGAATTGGGCTGCGTTGGATCGCCGCTGGTGGCGTAGTACACATCGGACAAATCCATGAGGATGCCGTAGGCGCGCACGGTTTTTCCCGCGCGCAAGGCCGAGTCCCAGAGATAGCCGCCGCCCTCATCCTCGTCATCCTCATCAGCGCCCGCCGGCGCCGACACATCGCGCGAGCCGGGCAGAATCGACGAATGACCGGAAGGATCCAGCAAGGTGGTCAGGCGGGTATTCAGAGGCGTTGCTTCCTCACCGGCGGGCGGCTCGTTCGGCAGGGCGGGCAACACGAATCGGTTATTGCCCTCATAGTCGTAGCTCAACCCACTCCAACCGGCATTGCCGTACAAAACCCGCACCGTCTTTTCCGTGTAGTCCGTGGTGCGGGCGAAGGTCGACCAGCCCCAGCCGTCGCCGCTGATCGATCCGCTCGCGTAGAAGTTATCGTAGACGCCGAAATCCATGGCGAGCTGATGGTGGTTCGGGCTGATCGGCTCCGGGAATAACGTCAGTTCGGGATCGCCGTTGCCGACCGACAAGTCGCCCAAAACCTGGTCGTAGGTCCGATTTTCCTTGATGATATAGACCACATGCTCAATAAGACCTTTCATGGGCTTCATGGCGTTCGACTGCTGCCAGCTCGCAAAGCCATTGTTGCGGTCGACCAGTTGGGTGAGCGATTGGAGCGTCCCCTGTCGCGGTACTGGAATGAAAGAGAGTCCTGCTTTTTGCAGAGCGAGGACATACTCGCTCCGGTGAGTGTCGTTGCGCGCTGTTCCGGCCTCGGTCGTCCGGCCGCCTGACGGGTTGGGGCCCGCGACCCCCTTGGCGTTGACGACGAATAAGATGTCGCCCTCAAGGCTGACGCTGATGTCGCTGGGATACCAGCCGGTCGGGATGCGGCCGCTCACACGGCCGTTGCGCGTGCTGACGATCGCGACCGCGTTTTCGTTGGCCAAGGTGACATACAGGGAATTGCCATCGGGCGACAGGGCCAGGGCGTTGGGGATGGAGCCTGTGTGGTTACTGCCTGAGCGGGTTAAGGAAAAGGTGTCTTCAACGGCGTCCTTCGAGGTATCGATCCGGGAGATCGTGTCGCTTTCACCGTTGGCAACATAAAGCTGACGTTGGTCTTTCGATAGCGTCATGCGCGTCGGCAATACGCCCACAGGAATCTGTTTCACGTTGCCGGTCGCGATATCGACGACCATGACCTCGTTATCCCGCTGGCTGGTGATGTAGGCTTTTACCGCTGCGCCCGTGGTGCTGTCACTGACAACGACCACATGATAAGGGAACTCGCCGGTGGCTACGGCGCCTCCAGGTTCGAAGAATTTGACTTCTTTCGTGACCGTCCGCTCTGCGGTGTCGATAATGGAAATCGAGTCGTTCTCGAAATTGGCCGCAACCAGGGTTTTGCCATCCTGGCTAATGCCGAGTCCCGCAACGACAGCGCCGGTGGCGATGCGTTCCGCCCCGGTTCCTTTCAGCAAGCCGCCGTCGTATTTGGGTATCGGGGCGGTTTGGTTGGTGTTGTGGCCAAGCAAAATGAACGGCGCATCGGGCACAAACTTTTCGCCATCCTGTTTATACACCAGAATACGGTCGTCGATACCGCCGGAGACGTAAAACCGCTGGCCGTTCGGGTCCCACGTCAGGCCACTGAAAGTATTGGGAATACC
>JAGRHK010000175.1 GCA_020444985.1 Candidatus Competibacteraceae bacterium | reverse complement strand
AATACGGTGATATGCGGTCGGCGACCGCTGGCGGCTTGCAGCACCAGAGGAATCAGATGCGTTTCCGGGTCATGACGTTCGCCCAGCTCGCCCTCGGGATCAGCACCGGCGGCGTTGAAGTAACGCAGGCAGACCGATTTCAATCCATAGGCGGTGTCGTAATCCTCCAGGATCTGTTCAACCATCCACTTGCCGCGCCCGTAGGGGTTGATCGGTCGTTTGGGATGCTCTTCATCAATCGGGACGCGCACCGGCTCGCCGAAGATCGCGGCAGTCGATGAAAAGATGAAGTTGTTCACCCGCCGCGCCACCAGCACGTCCAGCAGATTCTGGGTCTTGAACACGTTGTTGCGGTAATATTTGGCTGGCTCGCGAACCGACTCGCCGGCCTGCATGTAGGAAGCAAAGTGCATGACGCCATCGAAACGGCATTCCCGACAGGCCTCTTCCATAATATCCCGCTCAAATAGATCGCCCAACACGAATCGCGCGCCTTCTACTACAGCATCCCGGTGGCCTGTGGACAGATTATCCAGCACCGTCACCTCGAACCCGCGTTGAAGCAGCAGTTTCACCATGTGGGAGCCAATATAACCTGCTCCACCGACGACAAGCACATGCATCATTCTTCCCTCACTGTTCAGTGCATCATGATGTGTTTATCAGACTCTAAATGAAATTAAATATCCAATCTTTCTCCATTAATTTCTCTGCATGTTCTTCCCCCAACGGGGATCAAAACTGCTCGAAAATCCAGCAGATTTGTCGTGTGATGTCGTCCAACGCCAAGGGGGAAATGATTCCTTAGCCAGTTATCGCCAAAATGAGAATTGCTGCCATTCAAGAATTTCGTTGGGTTTTTCGGTGGTGTTCTAAACTTGGGGGAAGTGGTTGTTGAATATAATTTATTAGATTATTATCAATTTGTTACAACAATAACGGACTTTGAGACTGTTTTTTGAAGCCTTTTGTAAACGGATGGCGGGACAAGGCAAGCTGAATCTCGATAACAAGGATATTCACTCATGACCCCAGGCAATTTTCAGCAACTGGCGAATTTCATCTGGTCTGTGGCCGATCTGCTGCGTGGGCCGTATCGGCCGCCGCAGTACGAACGGGTCATGCTGCCGCTGACCGTGTTGCGCCGTTTCGACGCAGTACTGGCTCCCACCAAAGATGCGGTGCTCAAACGCTACGAGACCTTGAAGGACAAAGACCCGCAACTGGTGAAACGGGTGCTGAACGAACGGGCCAAGGACGAGGATGGCAAGCCGCTGGGTTTTCACAATCACAGCCAGCTCGATTTCCGCAAACTCAAAGGCGACCCGGACAACATCGGCCGCCACCTGGCCGATTACATCACCGGTTTTTCTGAGAACATCCGCAAAATCTTCGAGCGCTTCGAGTTTGACACGGAGATCGAAAAGCTCGAAGAAGCCAACCGCCTCTACCAGGTGGTGTCGCAGTTTGCCGAAATCGACCTGCACCCTCGCCATGTAGACAACATCACCATGGGGCTGGTGTTCGAAGACCTGATCCGGCGCTTCAACGAGGCGGCCAACGAGACGGCCGGTGACCACTTCACCCCGCGCGAGGTCATCCGCCTCATGGTCAACCTGCTGCTGGAACCCGACACCCAGGTACTCACCCAGGCGGGCAAAATCGTCACCATCTGCGACCCGGCCTGCGGCACCGGCGGCATGCTGGCCGAAAGCCAGAACTGGCTGCGCGCCCACAACGAACACGCCACGGTCAAGGTCTACGGTCAGGACTACAACCCACGTTCCTACGCTGTCGCTGCCTCTGACCTGCTGATCAAGGGGCACAAGGATAGCCGCATCGAGTACGGCAACACTCTCACCAATGACCCGTTCTCCGACATGCGCTTCGACTACCTGCTGGCCAACCCGCCCTTTGGCGTGGACTGGAAAGGAGAGAAGAAGGAGATTGACCGCTGGCCCAACTTTCGCGGTTACAACGGCAAGCTGCCGCGCATCAACGACGGCGCACTGCTCTTTCTGATCCATATGATCGCCAAGTTCCAGCCGTGGCAACCAGGCAACCTTGATGCGCCCGGCTCGCGCATCGCCATCGTTTTCAATGGCTCGCCGCTCTTCACCGGCGGCGCGGGCAGCGGCGAAAGCGAAACCCGCCGCTGGATCATCGAGCACGACTGGCTGGAAGTGATCGTCGCCCTGCCCGAGCAGATGTTCTACAACACCGGCATCGGCACCTTCGTCTGGGTGCTCAGCAACCGCAAGGAGAAACACCGCAAGGGCAGAATTCAGTTGATCGATGCCCGCGAGCGCTGGACGCCGATGAAGCGCAGTCTTGGCAACAAGCGTCGCTGGCTGGATGAGAAGGCCATCGATGAAGCGACCCGCGAACACGGCGCGCTGACCGCATCCAAGACCAGCAAGGTTTTCGACAACGCCGATTTCGGCTACCGCCGCGTCACTATCCTGCGCCCGCTGCGCCTGAAGTTCCAGCTCACCCAGGAGGCCAAGGAACGTTATCTCGACACTTGCCCGGAACTGCTCGATGCCGTGCTGGCCATCGAAGAGGCATTCGGCAACGAGGCGCATGACGACTGGAATGATGTGTGGGACGAGGTGCAGAAGATCGTCAAACGGTTGCCCGATGATGTCGAAGGCTGGGCCAAGGGGGCCAAGGGCACGGCCCAGAAGAAGGCCTTCCGTGACGCCTTCACCGAGGTCGACCCCGAGGCCGAGCCGGTGATTGCCAAGGAGCACAAGAAAGTTGAGCTGGATATCGAAGCATTGTTCCCCAGTCAGACCCTGACCGAGCTTGCGCCCGATGAACTCAAAAAACTCTTGGGCCTCAACCCGGCGGGGAAAGGGAGAGATGTCGAGTACGAAGCCGACTCGAACCTGAAGGACTTTGAAAACATTCCCCTCAAGGAAGACGTGATCAGCTACGTGCTGCACGAGGTGCGCCCGTATGTGAATGATGCCTGGATCGACCGCGACACCCTCGACGAGCAGGACGGCGGCATCGGCAAGGTGGGCTACGAGATCAACTTCAACCGCGAATTCTTCCAGTACCAGCCGCCACGACCACTCTCCGAGATCGATGCCGAGCTGGAGGCAGTGGAAAAGCGGATCATGGGGCTCTTGCGGGAGGTGACGGAGTGAGCATCGACCAGCCGGAAAGCGAGTTGCTTGGCATCCTGGCCGAGTTGCGCAAATTGCCCCGCGAAACCGAATGGGCCGAGTTCAAGCATAACAATGCCGAGCCGGAAGAGATCGGTGAATACCTCTCCGCTCTGGCCAACGCCGCCGCCCTGACCGGCAAGGTCCACGCCTGGCTCGTCTGGGGTGTGAACAACGACACCCACGAGATCATCGGCACCACATTCAACCCGGTGGCGGCCAAGGTCGGCAACGAGGAGTTGGAAAGCTGGTTGCTGCGCCTGCTCTCGCCCAAGATCAACTTCCGCTTTTACCGTTTTCAGGCCGAAGACAAGCCGGTTGTCCTGCTGGAAATCAGCGCAGCCTTTCGTCATCCGGTGCAGTTCAAGGGGACGGAGTTTATCCGCGTCGGCTCCTACAAAAAGAAGCTGAAGGACTTCCCGGAAAAAGAGCGCGAGCTGTGGCGAGTGTTCGACCGCACGCCCTTTGAAAAGGAGATCGCCGCCGAAAACATTGCCGCCGAAGAGGTTCTCCGGCTGCTCGATTATCCCGCCTATTTTGACCTGCTCTCCCTGCCGCTTCCCGAAGAGCGGGACGGTATTTTGTCCGCCCTAACGGCCGATGACATGATCGCTCCGGGCAAGAGCGGCAAATGGAACATCACCAACCTCGGCGCTGTGCTGTTCGCCAAACGGCTGGGCGATTTTCGTACTCTGACCCGCAAGGCGGTGCGCATGGTTCTCTACAAGGGCGAAAGCCGGGTGGAAACCGTGCGCGAGCAGGAGGGCAGCAAGGGCTATGCCGCAGGTTTCGAGGGACTGATCGGGTTTGTCACCAACCTGCTGCCCAGCAACGAGGTGATCGGCCAGGCCCTCCGCAAGCAGGTGCCCATGTTCCCGGAACTGGCCATCCGCGAGTTGGTGGCCAACGCCATCATTCACCAGGATTTTCATCTGACCGGTACCGGCCCCATGGTAGAGATCTTTGCGGGCCGCATGGAAATCACCAACCCCGGTCTGCCACTGGTACAGACTGACCGTTTTCTCGACAGTCCGCCCCGCTCCCGTAACGAGGCGCTTGCCTCCTTCATGCGCCGTATCGGCGTTTGCGAGGAGCGCGGCAGCGGTGTGGACAAGGTGGTCTTTCAGACCGAGCTCTACCAACTTCCGGCCCCGCTCTTTGAAACCACCGGCGAGCATACCCGCGCTGTTCTCTATGCCCACCGGGATCTGAAGGAGATGGACAAGGCCGACCGCATTCGTGCCTGCTACCTGCACGCCTGCTTGCGTTATGTGCAGCGGGACCACATGACCAACGCCACCCTGCGGGAGCGATTCGGGATCGACGAGAAAAACAGCGCCATCGCTTCGCGTTTGATTAAAGAGACGCTGGAGGCCGAGCTCATTGCGCCCTATGACGAACATGCCGGTCGTAAATACATGAAATATCTTCCCTGGTGGGCCAAATGAACACAGGAATCTTATTTGACGGTCATTTGATGGAAGGCCCGTGCTTAGCCGGAGAAATCTTTCACAACCAACGTCAATTCAAAGGGTTATCCGGATTTTGTTTATTTGATGGGTATTTGATGATTGCGGAGACGGAGGCGGCAACTGTCAAGGAATCCTTGACAGTTCGATACGACGAAAACCGCCGCATCGCCGAGGTCAGGCAGGCCGATGCCGAAGAAATCACCGAGCTTGCGCGGATTGCAAAACAGCTTGAACAGAAGAAGGAAAAGCGATGAATCCGGGAGGGATGATGGG
>JAGRHK010000174.1 GCA_020444985.1 Candidatus Competibacteraceae bacterium | reverse complement strand
TCATTCGGGCGGACGACGGCCTGCGGGCGTTTTGCAAGCAGGTATACAATCGCGGCAACCGCGATCAGGGGCGTTGCCATGGAGATGAGGCCGGCGAACAAGCCAAAAAAACCAAATGCGCAGCACCCCATCATCTGCGGCGCCATTGGCATCATTTCATTTGCAGAATTCATCATATGTCAGTTCCTTTGAGATGCCGAATTGCGGGCGCTTTTCCGCCAAAGCGCGTAAATTGTCAGTAGGATGAAAATCCCCAATGCGGGGAACAACACAGCGTCCAGGTATCCGACGACGGCAGCCAGGCCGACCGCGCCGAAAAGGACCACCAAGACAGGTGTGAAGCAGCACAACGCAGCGATGATCGTGCCGATCACGCCAACCTTGAGGAGGGTATTGGGGGATTTCTCGTCTGAACTCATGAACTTTCCAATTCTATATCTGTCGAACAACGCGTCCGGCGGCGAATTAATTGCCTGATTGCATAGGCGACAACGAGGCCGACGCCTGCCGCAGCGACCAAACCTCCGCCGCCAAGCCAGGTGCCGACGGCACTCATCGCGCCGGTTCCGAAAAGAAAGACCCCGCCACCGCCGCAGCAACCTCCGAACACCACAGGAAAGGCCACCACCCCGGCAACCTTGGCGATTGCCGACCAGGCCGACATTCTACCGGTGTCCGATATCGGCGGAGCCGGGCGCGACCTCGGTGTTGGGGAGACAGCAGGTCTCGTCCTGCGCGCCATCGGCCTTTGCTGCGCGGTGCCGCCTGACCTCCCGAACCAGCAGCACCGCGCCGAAGGCAGCGACCACCGTGGCGATGCCGCCGAGCCCGGACAACCACCCGCCTATTCCGCCGAGAATGGCGGCAAGGATGACGCCGCCGCCGCCACAACAGATCACCATGATCGGCGCGGCGATGACGAAGGCCAGAAGCCCGCCCATGTGTTTGTCATCCACGGCCCGCGCCCTCCTTCAATTCTCAGGAGTCGCCAGGCTGAAGCACTTCAGCCGGATAGCCATTGGCCAGGACAGCGTTGATGATCATGTCGGGATTAGCCGCCTGGTCGTCATACGCCACCACGTAGATGCCTTCTCCCCAGGTCTCCCCCTCAAGGAAGTCGACGATTTCGACTGTTGGTACGCCGCGCATCGCCGCCGCCACCGTGAAGGAGCAAGACGGGCAGGTAAGGTCGCCGACACCAACATTGATGCGTTGTTCTTCGGCGCTGGCGGGAACCGCCGCGAGAATGCCCAGGGCCGCGATGGCGAGTTGGATTGATTTCATGGGATTGGCCTTTCAGTAGGACAGGAGGTACGGGGTGAGATAGGGAAAGATCATCGCGACGGCGACGATGGCGGTTGCAATCCAAAGAATGGATCGCATGAGTGTTCGGTTCATGGGACGCGCGCAGGTTCCATCGGCACATGATTCAGCCGGTATCGGACGGTAGGCCTTGTAAAAGCCGTAGCCGATGAACGCAGCGCTCAGCGCGAAGGTGATCCACTTGTACTGGTAAAGTGCACCCAACTGGGCAATGAACACACCGGTGACGCCGAAGCTCACCAGCACCAGCGGCAGGATGCAGCACGAGGTCATAGCAAGCGCGCCCAGCACTCCCAGCCCGGTTGTTGCCCATGCCTTTTTATCGGCACCCGGCGTTTCGTCGAATGCCATCTCCGGGCCTGTAGATGTGGTTTCAGTCATAATTCGAATCGTCCTTGCCTCATTGATGGTTTTAACCTAGTGTCTGTAGTTGGTACAGGCTCAAGGGGGTAATCTTGAAAAAACATCACAAACCAGTGAAGATCATTCGGCGCGGAGAATTGGCGCAGATGACAGGATGCAACCTGGAGACCATTCGTTATTACGAGAACATAGGCGTCATGCCTGAGCCGCCACGCTCAAGTAAAAACTACCGCGTCTACGATGACAGTCATGTTACGCGGCTGCGCTTTATTATGCGTTCGCGTGAATTGGGGTTCACGCTGGAAGAGGTTCGCGATCTCTTGGCGCTTGTCGATGGAGGCGCTCAGACCTGTGGCGAAGTGCAAGTTCTTGCAAATACGCATCTCACCTCGGTTCGTACCAAGATTGCCGATCTCAAACGCATTGAACACGTCTTGTCTTCTACCGTAGCGCAATGCACCGGTGACGACGTACCCGAGTGTCCCGTAATTGACGCGCTGACGGAAGTGGCATGAAAGACGTCACTTGAGAATGTCCACACCAATTAACCAGACGGCCAGCGGAACCGGTGCCGTCGCTAGGATCACGGTAACCAAGATAGAGGGCAGTGAGAACAACCGGCTCAGCCCTGCAACCAGCAATATCCCACCACCGCCACCTATCAAGCTATTGCCGGGCAGGTTGATCAACACGGCCAGCAGCACATAGCGATATCGCAAAATCCATCGCCCAATCCAGCGCGGCACAGCCGCATTGAGGTACTCTAGCCTCTCTGGACGACTCATCACCTTCATTGCGTCTACAAAGGCGCAAGCGCGGTGAAGCCCCATTGTGTCCAAAAACTTGCACGGCAATGTTGTCGCGAAGGCCCACCCGATTGCGAAAGAAATCAACAATCCCGCTACAGTCGCAGCATGCACGAAGGGCGCTATCACCGATCCTTGCATGATGAGGAGTGCGATTCCGATTTCCACACCGGGGACAAATGGAATTGCCAAAAGCAAGGCATAGACGACGAGGGCTGCAACTCCGAACCAGACCCCTGAAGACAACCCGGCATCAAGCTGTCCTTCGATAAGTTCGGTAAAGCCCCTTCCAAGCAGGAAATTGAGTAGCAAGACTGCAGCAATCAATATGGACCAGCGCAGCAAAGACGTAAGCCGCGACGTCGAATTGGGCAAATTCTTCTCTGCAGATTCTTGTCCTTGGCTCTTGGTATCCGACTTGAAAGTCTCGTTCATCATCGCAACCACCTACGGCCCATGCGGCGCGATGTTGGGTAACTTCGCATCGGGGCTGAGGTAGCGATCGAACCAGTCCCGGACCATGATCTGAACTTCAAGCTCGAATTCGGACATGCTGTGATCACCGCCTTCAAGCATAACGAGCCGGAAGGGCACGCGCCGGTCCAATAGAGTTTCTGATAGCCTTATGGAGTCCGAAGGGGGCACCCGCCAGTCTGCAGTGCCGTGCAAGATTAGAAGCGGAGTAGTCTGCGGAAATTCATCGACGAGATTGAGTGCCGAGCGAGCATCGAGTTCAATCTCAAGCTCCGCACCTTGCCGGTCAATAGCTTCCGCATAGACCCGCATCATTTCCGGCCGAGCCTCCAACCCAGCCCGAAGATCGGTTGGTCCGGCCATCACGACGGCCGCGCGGATACGATTTGTTCTTGTCAGGGTAAGATATGTCATCAAGCCGCCGCGGCTATGGCCCATCATCCCGATACGGTCTGCATCGACCGACTCTAATCGATCCAACACATCAATCAGAGAAAGCACATCTCCGACATCTTCCCCTCCAAACCCATCGTGCCCAGGGGCTCCTGCGGTTCCTCGGTATTGGCTCGCCACCACAACAATCCCTTCCGCTGCCAAATCAACAAGTTGCAGAAAATCTAGATTAGGGGCGAGCATGCCGAATGTACCGTACCCGCCGCGATTGTAGATAATGGCCGGATGCGGACCAGGAGCCGTCGGTTCAAAAAGAAAACCGGCCACTGGCAGCCCGCCGCTATCGTATGTTATTTCCCGGATTCTCACGCGGGCCAAAGCATCGTTGTTGAGCAAAGGCAGCGTTTCGAGAACGTCGGCTCCAATCGACAGCGACACCTCCGTCGAAGTCAGGAGCGCTTGGGGCGCGTTTTGCTCGGTACCCTGCTGCGCAGACGCTGCTGTCGCCGAGGCGATCATAACAGACACGACAGAGCTGCGGCATACGGACCAAAGGGTTCGCCGATGTTTGCGGTTGGTTGTTTCATTTTGTTGCGTCAATGCTTTGCCAGATTTGATCAGTTTCGAATATCTCAATGGCAGTCCTACGGCCTGTAGTGAGTACAGAGTCAAGGGATTCCCTTCGGGGGCCGGTTTGCGCAGTGTCCAACTGGTCGCGCTGATCAAGCCCTTACCCTTATTTTCAAATGCGAGCTGCTTCATAAGATGCAAAGATAGGCACTTCGCTGCCCACTCAACTCGTCAAGACCGCGCGTACATGTAATGTCAGGTAAGGACGGATTTGTCCCGCAAGGTGTAAGTTGCTATTGCCAGCATCGCCATACGCCTCTTGAGCGGCCGGGCTTCTGCTACTTGGCAGCATCAAATTTTTGGCAACTGCAGCATTTTTCGCTTCAGGCGAGCGCAGCGAGAAGTTCGAATTCACAACTTGGGCTCGTTCGTTGAATCCGCCGCGCCATGAACGAACGGCGGCTTCAGGTCACGGCGTCAGCGAGTGCCCGGTAGACAGTCATTCGTGAGACGCCGAGATCACGGGCAATCTTGGCCTTGGCGACGCCCTCACTCGCCAATCGTCGGATTTCCTCATCATCAACGGATTTCCGCCTCCCCTTATAGACGCCTTTGCCTTTGGCGGCCTCGATCCCCACGCGCTGCCGGTCACGGATGAACTTGAGTTCCATATCGGCGACCATGCCGAGGACGGTAATGACCATACGCCCCATGTCCCCGGCTGTGGTAACTTCGGGTTCAAGCACGCGGAGCGATGCGCCTTTGGCATCCAGCTCGTGGACCAAATTCAGTACATCTCGGGTGGATCGGCCGAGACGATCCAGACGATGAACAACCAACTCGTCACCGTCACGCAGAAACTCCATCACCGTCGCTAGTTCAGAACGGTCATCACGAGACGCACCGGAAGACGTCATCGCCACGAACGTTGCGAGGGCCGGGCTATTCGAGATCAAGTTCGTCGAACCAATAGGCAGGAACGCCATAGCTCA
>JAGRHK010000173.1 GCA_020444985.1 Candidatus Competibacteraceae bacterium | reverse complement strand
CGAATTACTGCGCCGGCCCGAGGTGACTTACGCCGGATTGATGAGTCTGCCCGGACTGGGGCCAGGCGTCGCCGATCCCCAGGTGGCTGAGCAAGTGGAAATCCAAGCCAAATACGCCGGTTACATCGACCGCCAGCGGCAAGAAATCGAACGGCAACGTCGCCATGAAGAACTGGCACTGCCCACTGATCTGGACTATACCGCAGTGCATGGCCTGTCGCGGGAAGTGCGCGAGAAACTTGATCGCCACCGGCCCCGCACTCTTGGTCAGGCCAGTCGCGTTCCCGGGATCACTCCCGCCGCGATTTCCCTGCTGCTCATCCATCTTAAACGCTCCTCATCCCGCCGTAACACGGGCGCAGAAACCGTACAAAAACCCACAGTCTGATTGTAAGCCGTGCGTTTGCGGACGGACGCACCTAATCGCCCGCAAACGCACGCTTAAGGCAACAAGCCTTTGATAAAACGAAGGCTGGCTTTCAGCCCGCTTCTAATAGTTGCCCCAAACAGCAATTTCGATTAGTTTCACCCGGCTGAAATAGCTCACAGCAGGATACAGAGCGGAAGACCCCTCTTATTCCTGCTACTCTTAATGACTCAGGCGATTCCCTAATTTCGCGGCCTGGTTCGAACAGCCCGGTCCGCAGTCCCGAAGCACGAGGATGTTTCTTGATGAAAGTCAATGTTAGCGTTGAAGCCACTGCCCAGGAAATGCGCGAATTTCTGGGCCTGCCGAACGTACAACCCCTGCATGATGATATTTTGCAGGTCGTCCGCGACAATATGCAACGTGGCGTCATCAACTTCGACGCCCTTGGATTGCTCAAACCGCTGTTGCCCGGCCAATTCCATTCGATGGAAATGGTGCAAAAATTCTGGGAAGCCGTTGCCAAGGCCAGCGGAGGGAGCGGAATCGCTACGGCCAAAGAAACTTCTGAGCGCAAAACCGAACCGACTTCGGAAGCACACGAGAAAGATCCGGTACGCAGTGGTAATGATAAACCCGCGTAACGTCGCCCGGGTGCACAAACCCGCTAATCGGGGGAATGGATATGGCTAACAAGATTCTAGTGGTGGACGATGAACCGAATATCGTCCTGTCCTTGGAGTTTTTGATGAAGCAGGCCGGCTTTCAGGTGCGAACCGCCTCGGATGGCGAAGCAGCGCTAGCCGCCATAACCGCTGAGCCGCCAGACCTGGTGTTGCTTGATGTCATGATGCCGCGCAAAAACGGCTATGAAGTCTGTCAAGCGATTCGCGCCAACCCGGAGTGGGCCAATTTGCGCATCATCATGTTGACGGCCAAGGGGCGCGAAGTCGAGCGGGAAAAAGGGTTGGCGCTAGGCGCGGATGACTATATCACGAAGCCTTTCTCGACTCAGGAGGTCGTGGAGCGGGTCCGCGAACTGCTGACGGAAGCGGATTGAATCGTCATCATGCGCTACCGGACCCGCATCTGGTTGCTGTGGCTGATCCCAGCCGTGCTGACGCTGGTTTCGCTGCTTTGGATTGGCTGGCAGGTTTTTCAGACAGTTCCAGAATCCGGCGCGCGCGATTTGCTGCTGCTCTGGCTCATCCTGGCCGCGTTTGTCATTGTCGGCGGCGTCACCGTCGTCTGGTCGCTGCTGGACTGGCACTGTTTCATTCCCCTGGGCGCCTTGGCGCGCGGCGCGCGGATTATTACCCGCAGCAATCCCGGTTACATGCTGGAGCTGCCCAAACAACACTGGCTGGGCGAATTTCCCGCCATGTTGCTCGAATTAGGCGAGGCTTTGCACAAGGCCCGCCGTGAAGCCGCTGCTGTCGCCGCAACCGGTAATCGGGAAATCGAGGAGCAGAAAGCCCGGCTGGAAACCGTTTTGCGCGAGTTGTCGGAAGGGGTGCTGGTTTGTGATGGCGAAGCGCGCATCCTGCTCTACAATCCAGCCGCAGTGAAATTGCTCCCTAACCACGAGGCGCTGGGACTGGGGCGTTCGCTCTATGATTTCTGGACTCGCGCGCCGATTGCAAGCACCCTGCAATTGCTGAGCTACCGTCAACAAAGCGGTGGAGAAAATAAGCCGGTCGGCGATGCTGAATTTGTTTGTGCAACCGTGGATGATGAAATCCTGTTTCACTGCCGGATGAGCCTGTTGCCGAGTGTTGTCGGTCGCGCCTCCGCATTCGTCGTGACCTTTCGCGATATCACCCAGCGCATCGATCGCTCCCTGCTCAAAACCCATGCCGAGGATTTGCGTCGACCCCTGGCTAATTTGCGGGCGGCGGCGGAAATGGTTACGAACTTCGGCGATATGGATCGAACGCAGCGAGAAGCTTTCCAGCAGGTGATTGTGCAAGAAAGCGCACAACTCAGTCAGCACCTGCAAGACCTGGCTCTGGAGTTGCGGGACTCGCACGCCAGTCGCTGGCCCATGAACGATGTGTACTCTGCCGACCTGATTGGCAGCGTGGTCCACCACCTGGAGAAACGCACACAACTTCAGGTCAAAATAGTGGGCGAATCGCTCTGGCTGCATGTCGATAACCATTCGATCATGCTGCTGTTGGAACATGTGCTTGAGCATCTGCACGCACACGGGGTCAGCTCGATCTTTGAAATTGAATGTCTGCTGGGCAACCGCCAAGTTTACCTGGATATTATATGGCTGGGCCAGCCGCTATCCGCTGATCGACTGGAGCACTGGCTCGGTGCGTCCATAGAAGATTTGGTCGGCGCGACCACGGTTGGCGAAGTGCTGCGCCGGCACAACAGCGATATCTGGAGTCAATCGCATCGTCGTCCCGGTTATGCTTTGTTGCGCCTACCTTTGCCTGTTTCGACGCGCCAATGGAAGGAAGCGCCAAAAAATGTGCTGGAGCGGCCCGAATTTTATGACTTTTCCCTGTTCGAGCACCGCGAGGAATGGGGCGAGTTGCTCAACTATCCGCTGAGCGCGCTGACCTACGTGGTGTTCGATACTGAAACGACCGGGCTGACGCCTTCCAGGGGCGATGAAATCATCCAGATTGCTGGCGTGCGTATCGTGAACCGGCGCGTTCTGGCAGGAGAAATCTTTGATCAACTGGTGAACCCGGGGCGACCGATTCCTAAAGCCTCTATCCGCTTCCATGGCATTACCGATGACATGGTCAAGGATCAGGCCGGGGTTGAGGTCGTGTTGCCCCAGTTTCGTAAGTTTCTTGGCGATGACCAAACCGTACTGGTTGCTCACAACGCCGCCTTTGACATGAAGTTCCTCAAGATGAAGGAACAAAAAATCGGCGTTCGTTTTGACAACCCGGTATTGGACACCCTGCTGTTGTCCGGCTACCTGCATGACTACACCGATGACCACAATCTGGACGCTATTGCCGACCGGTTAGGTGTGGATGTCCACGATCGCCACACGGCTCTGGGCGATTCGCTGGTCACCGCGCAGGTCTTTCTCAAGTTGCTCGATCTGTTGGAAGCACAAGGCGTCAAGACCCTTGGCCAAGCGTTGGACGCCTCCAACAAAATGGTGGAGATTCGCAAAACGCAGGCTAACTTTTAGCAGGGCAAAGGTATTTTCGATGCGGCAACAATCCCGGGAATATATTACGATTCTGTTTATTTGCGGCTTTCTGGCGATCAATTATCCAGTGCTGGATCTGTTTGACCGCTCATGGGCGCCGTTCGGCATCCCGTTGCTGTATTTTTACCTGTATTTGATATGGCTGATTTTAATCGTTTTATTAATTATCGTTGTAGAGCACTCGGAAATCCGTGAATCACTTGATCATCCCAAATCTGGAGCGACCCGAATCAAAGACTTTTCCCGACCTGAGGGCGATAACCATGCTCCGGATCCACCCGAGTCCTCCTAGATGAGCGACAGCCTCATCATCGCCAGCGCCCTGGCTTACATGGGGCTGCTGTTTGGGATTGCCTATTACGGTGACCAGCGCGCTGACGCCGGGCGCTCGATTATCGCCAATCCCTATATCTATACCTTGTCGCTGGCCATCTATTGCACGGCCTGGACGTTTTACGGCAGCGTCGGATTGGCGGCGGTCAGCGGGGTGGATTTCCTGCCGGTCTATCTGGGGCCGACCCTGATGGCCGTGTTGTTCTGGTTTGTGTTGCGACGGATTGTGCGCATTACCAAAGTGCATCGCATCACCTCGATCGCTGATTTCATTGGGTCCCGCTATGGTAAAAGCGGCTTGCTGGCTGGAATGGTCACGCTGATCGTGATGTTGGGCATCCTGCCGTATATCTCAATCCAACTGAAAGCCGTCGCTGTCAGCTTCAGCCTGTTGCGTCAGTATCCGGAGGTCAGTCGGCTGGCGGCAGCGACGCACCAGCCGCTATGGACAGACACGACATTCTACGTCGCGCTGGTGTTGAGCATCTTCACGATTCTGTTTGGCACCCGGCATATCGATAACACGGAGCGCCACGAAGGCATGGTGGCGGCGGTGGCCTTCGAATCCATGTTCAAGCTGCTGGTGTTCATGTCGGTTGGCGCCATGGTCACCTTCATGATTTTTCAGGGTCCCGGCGATCTCTTCCAACAAGCCGCAGCGCACCCGGATTTGGCGTCGTTGCTGCGCTTTGCGGTCGTGCCGGGAGGTTACGGCGGCTGGTTGTCGTTGACCTTTTTGTCGATGATGGCCTTTCTATTTTTACCTCGCCAATTCCAGGTGCTGGTGGTGGAAAACGTCGACGAGACCCATATTCGCAAGGCGATCTGGCTGTTTCCCCTGTACCTGTTCGCGATCAATCTGTTTGTGCTGCCGATTGCTCTGGGTGGACGGTTGCTGTTCACCAATGGCAATGTCGATGCAGATACCTTCGTTCTGGCATTGCCGATGGCCGAGCACATGTCAATGTTGGCGCTCTTTGTGTTTCTGGGTGGATTATCCGCTGCCGCCAGCATGATCATGTTTGAAACCGTCACGCTGTCCAC
>JAGRHK010000172.1 GCA_020444985.1 Candidatus Competibacteraceae bacterium | reverse complement strand
CGTGCCTTTGTTCGATCTGATCGTTGGCACCGAAGAAGAAATTCACATCGCCGGGGGCAGCACCGACACCATCGCGGCATTGCGTCGGCTGCGGGAACTGACTTCCGCGACTTTCGTAGTCAAACGCGGCCCGCTGGGTTGCAGCGTATTTCCCGACAATATTCCCGATACCTTGGATGAGGGCATCACCGTCTACGGGGTCAAGGTCGCCGTGCTGAACGTACTGGGTGCGGGCGATGCCTTCATGAGCGGATTCCTGCGTGGCTGGGTCAATAATGAACCCTACGAACAGTGTTGCCGTTACGCCAACGCCTGCGGTGCCATCGTCGTTTCGCGCCACGGCTGCACCCCGGCCATGCCCACCAAGGTGGAGTTGGATGATTACCTGAGCCGCGCCGAGCAAGTACCGCGCCCGGACTTGGACGACCAGCTCAGTCGCTTGCATCGAGTCACCACTCGCCGCCGCGAATGGAACGAGGTCTGCGCCCTTGCCTTTGATCATCGTAGCCAAATGGAAGAGATGGCCATTGCCTGTGGTGCCGATGTCGAACGCATCCCTTATTTGAAGGGGCTGATTCTCCAGGCAGCGGAACAGGTGGCCGAACAAGCCGGGCTGCAAGGCAAGGCGGGCATTCTGGCCGATGGGCGTTTCGGAGAAGAGGTGCTGGAAGCACTCACCGGTCGCGGTTGGTGGATCGGTCGTCCGGTAGAACTGCCCGGCTCCCGGCCGTTGGAGTTCGAGATGGGCAACAACGTGGGTCAGGAACTGCGTCGCTGGCCCGCTGAGCACATCGTCAAGTGCTTGATATTTTATCATCCTGATGACGAAGCCCCGCTGCGACTCCAACAGGAGCGTAAGGCCCAGGACATCTACGAGGCATGCTGCAATTCCGGCCATGAATTACTGCTGGAAGTGATTCCACCCGCAGATTCACCGACCGATGACACCACCCTGGCCCGTGCGCTCCAACGTTTCTACGACCTGGGTATCTATCCCGATTGGTGGAAGCTACCGCCGCCAAGCCCCGCAGCTTGGGACGCTATCAGTCAGGTCATTGATGCCAACGATTCTTACTGCCGTGGCGTGGTGCTGCTCGGTCTGAACGCACCCGAAGCCGTGCTACAGGAAGGTTTCAATGACGCCGCTGGCCAGCGTTGGTGTAAAGGCTTCGCGGTCGGTCGCAGTATCTGGCATGTGCCCTGTCAAGCATGGCTGAAGGGCGAAACCGACGATGAAGCGACCATTGCCGTCATCGCTGACAACTATCGGCGTGTGCTCGATTTGTGGCGCGCACGCCAAGCTCGCTAAAGGCTTTTTTCGAGGAAATCGTGATGGATACCGTTCGTCTCACCATGGCTCAGGCACTGGTCCAATATCTTTGCGCTCAAAAAGTCGAAATCGACGGTCAGGAGCTTTCCCTGTTTGCTGGCATACTCGCCATCTTCGGTCATGGCAACGTATCAGGCATCTGCGAAGCGCTCCACGCCGCCCGGGAGGAGATTCCGACTTATCGCGCCCACAACGAGCAGGGTATGGCGCACATCGCCATTGCCTACGCCAAGGCCAACGATCGGCGGCGCCTGATGGCTTGCACCACCTCCGTCGGTCCGGGTGCCACCAACATGGTAACCGCCGCTGCATTGGCTCATGTCAACCGGTTACCCGTGCTGCTGTTGCCGGGCGATACCTTCGCTACCCGCGCGCCGGATCCCGTGTTGCAACAGGTCGAGAATTTTCATGATCCCAATCTGACCGCCAATGATTGTTTCCGGCCGGTTTCCCGCTATTGGGATCGCATCTGCCGTCCCGAGCAACTACTGACCAGCCTGCCCGTGGCGATTGCCACGCTGCTCGATCCGGTCAACTGCGGACCGGTGACGCTGGCGCTGCCTCAGGATATTCAGGCCGAAGCCTATGATTATCCAGTGCATTTCTTTGCGCCAAAATTGCATCGGCTGCGTCGTCCGGGCGTCGATCCCGAGCAGCTTGCCGAAGCCGTCGCCGTACTCAGCAAGGCCCACAAGCCTTTGCTGCTGGCCGGTGGTGGGGTGCATTACTCCCAAGCGCGTGAAGCACTGGCACAGTTTGTCGAAACCCACCGGATTCCGGTGCTGGAAACTCAAGCGGGTAAGGGCGTTCTACCTTGGGATCATCCGTGTAATGCCGGTTCGATGGGCGTGTTCGGTACCACCGCAGGTAATGCGCTAGTCGCCGAGGCCGATGTAGTGCTCGCCGTCGGTACCCGGCTGGCCGACTTCACCACCGCCTCGCGTACCACGCCGTTTAGCCCGGATGCCAAGATGATTGGCCTCAATGTCGCTCCTTTCGATGCCATCAAGCACTACGCCGTGCCGTTGATCGGAGACGCCAAACGTGGACTGGAAGATCTCGGCAGCCATTTGCAAAGCTGGAAAGCACCCGAGACTTGGCTCGGCAAGGCGCAAGAACTTACCGCCAAGTGGCAGCAATTCGTGGATGAAGTGACTGCCGCCAGCGACACCAAGCTGCCCACCGACGCGCAGGTCATGGGGGCGGTCAATCGCGCCGCTGGCCCGAAGGATGTACCAGTTTGCGCCGCCGGTAGCCTGCCCAATGAGTTGCAGAAACTGTGGCGCACCAAGGACGGCAAGGGTTTTCATTTGGAATACGGCTATTCCTGCATGGGCTACGAAATTCCCGGCGCGCTTGGTGTGCGCATGGCGCATCCCGACCGCGACGTGTTCGCGCTGATGGGCGACGGCGGCTACATGATGATGAACTCGGAACTCACCACTTCGGTGATGCTGGGTCACAAGATCATTCTGGTGCTGTTAGACAACCGTGGCTATAGCTGCATCAACCGCTTACAACAGGTTTGCGGTAGCGCGCCCTTCAATAACCTGCTGGAGAACTGCCTCCACGGTGAAGAAGGCATCCCCCCGGTCGATTTTGCCGCACACGCCGCAGCACTAGGCGCCACCGTAGAGAAGGTGAATGGCATTGCCGAGCTGGAACAAGCGCTGGTGCGGGCCAAAAACTCGCCGCGTAGCTATGCCATCGTGATCGACACCGATCCCAAGCCATCCGTGCAGGAAGGCGGCGGCTGGTGGGATGTGGCGGTACCTGAAGTTTCCACCCGTGAGCAGGTCCGCACCGCCCGTAAACACTACGAAGAGGCCAAACAGCCGCAACGCATTTAATCCGATCGCCTCACTCACATCCTCACCAAGAGGTGGACGAAATCGGCCTGTGACCGGCCAGCGCCGGTTGGAAATTCGTTTCAGGAGACCAAGATGACTCAAACCTTGCAACACTACATCAACGGCCAGCGGGTTGAAGGCGCCAGCGGGCGCTACAGCGACGTGTTCGATCCCGCTACCGGTGCGGTGTCCGCCCGCGTACCGCTCGCCTCCGCTGCGGAAGTGGAAAAAACCATCGCCGCCGCCCAAGCGGCCTTCCCCGGCTGGGCCGCGACCACGCCGTTGCGGCGCTCCCGGATCATGAACAAGTTTCGGGATCTGTTGGATGACAATGCCGACGAACTAGCGGCGCTCATCTCCAAAGAGCACGGCAAGGTGCATGACGATGCTATGGGCGAAGTCACCCGCGGTATCGAAGTCGTCGAGTTCGCTATGGGTGCGCCACATCTGCTCAAGGGCGAGGTTACCGAGAACATTGGCACCAACATCGATAGCCATTCTCTACGCCAACCCTTGGGGGTGGTGGCGGGTATTACCCCGTTCAACTTTCCGGCCATGGTGCCCATGTGGATGTTTCCGGTGGCGCTGGCTTGTGGCAACACCTTTATTCTCAAACCTTCAGAGCGCGATCCCTCGCCACCACTGATGCTGGCGGAGTTGTGGAAGCAAGCGGGGCTGCCGGACGGCGCGTTCAATGTGATCAACGGGGATAAGGAAGCCGTCGATGTCCTGCTGACAAACCCCGATGTTAAAGCGGTGAGTTTCGTTGGTTCCACGCCCATTGCTCAATACATCTACGCGACGGGCGCAGCGCATGGCAAGCGGGTGCAGGCGTTGGGCGGAGCCAAGAACCATATGCTGATCATGCCCGATGCCGATCTGGATAAGGCGGTGGATGCCTTGATGGGCGCGGCCTACGGCTCGGCGGGCGAACGCTGCATGGCGATTTCCGTGGCCGTACCCGTGGGGGATGAGACCGCTGATGCCTTGATTGAGCGGCTCGTGCCCCGGATCAAGGCGCTGAAGGTGGGACCTGGCTCTGACAAGAGTTCGGAAATGGGACCGCTGGTTACCCGCGACCACTGGAACAAGGTCAAGGGTTATGTCGATATCGGCGTCGAGGAAGGCGCGACCCTGGTGGTAGATGGCCGCGAATTCAAGATGACCCAACCGGGTTATGAAAACGGGTTTTTCTTAGGGGGATCCTTGTTTGACCATGTTACGCCTAAGATGCGGATTTACCAGGAGGAGATCTTCGGGCCAGTACTCTGCGTGGTGCGGGCGCAAAACTATAAGGAAGCCATGGACATGATCAATGGCCATGAGTACGGCAATGGCGTGGCGATCTTTACCCGCGATGGCGATTCCGCCCATACCTTTGCCGGCGATGTCGAGGCAGGCATGGTGGGGATCAATGTTCCGATTCCGGTCCCCATGGCATTCCACAGTTTCGGTGGCTGGAAACATTCGCTGTTCGGCGACCACCACATGCATGGTCCCGAAGGCGTCCGCTTCTACACGCGACTGAAGACGATTACCACCCGCTGGTTTACCAGCATTCGCGCCGGCGCTGACTTCGTCATGCCGACAATGAAATAACCATAACCAACAAGAATGGCAGTCGAATCATCGTGCTTCATGCGTCAGGAGATGCAAAGGTACATCGGCAACTATTGTAAATGAGCATTTTGAGTCGACTTATCCAATAAATCAAAAAAACGAGGTGCTTTCCTATGACTTTACGAGTGGGCGTTATCGGTA
>JAGRHK010000171.1 GCA_020444985.1 Candidatus Competibacteraceae bacterium | reverse complement strand
CGATAGCGGCATTGCGGGAGCGCGGTCTGACGGTGGAGTTGTTGAGCGGCGACCGGCCCGATACCGTGGCGCGCGTCGCCCGGGACGTTGCGATTGATGCAGCGCGGGGTGGTCTCTCGCCCCAGGATAAGCTGGAGCGGTTGCGCGCGTTGCAACAACAAGGCGCGGTAGTGGCCATGGTCGGCGATGGCGTTAACGATGCGCCCGTGCTGGCGGCGGCGCAAGTTTCACTGGCGATGGGCAGCGGAACGCAATTGGCTCACGCTACGGCAGACATGATTCTCCTGTCGGAAAAACTCGAACATGTCGTGCAGGGCGTGGATATGGCTCGGCGCACACTATTTATCATGCGTGAGAATTTTGCCTGGGCGATCGGTTACAATCTGGTGGCGTTGCCGCTGGCGGCGGGCGGTTGGTTGACGCCCTGGATGTCGGCGATTGGCATGTCGTTCAGTTCGTTGCTTGTGGTCGTGAATGCCCTGCGACTCCGAAAAAACTGAGAGGGAGGTGCGTGTCTCATGCGAATCCTGTTACTTTTAATACCGATGACTTTGGGCGTGATTGGCGTGGCGCTTTGGGCTTTTCTCTGGGCGGTGCGGACTGGGCAGTTCGACGATCTGGAAGGACCGGCTCATCGTATCCTGATGGACGATGACGACCCGCGTATTCCCCGCTACTCCCAGAAGCAGGATCATCGCCAGTCCTTGGAGGACTGAGCAGGTTCATTTACTATTCCACTATAAACCGTAAGGAGAATTGCAATGTTTACCTTTCAGAATTTCCCGTTGGTGGTCATTATCATATTATTGATTATTTCATGGCTGAGTTTCTTTTCGGTGGTGCCTTGGGGTAATTTATTCTAGTTATTCATTTTTCTGTGGGGCAAATTTTCCGTTTGCCAGGCAGGGGCTAATATTGTTATAGCAACCGCCTTTCCTCATCAGAGGAAAGGCGGTTTTCGTTATCGCTGGAGCGGAGTTGAAGCCTTGAGCGCCTCATTGGAATTATTGGATCGGGATTGCATCCTGGCCGGCTTGACCGATGCAGCCCGCGCGTTGTTAAGCCGACTGGAAGTGCATGCGGTCCTGGATTCGACCAACCGTTACCTGCTGGCGGGGGCGCAGGCGGGATGGCCAAGTGGCGTCGTCTGTCTGGCTGAGCAGCAAACGGCGGGCCGGGGTCGGCAGGGACGCCATTGGTTGACGCCCTCTGGCGCCAGCTTGGCGTGTTCGCTGCTCTGGCGATTTGCGGTTCATCCAGCCGCGTTGAGCGGTTTGAGTCTAGCGGCTGGCATTGCCGTTGCGCGCGCCTTGCAGAACGTGGGCGTAACCGAAGTCGGTCTGAAATGGCCGAATGACGTGTGGTGGCATCAGCGCAAGCTCGGCGGCATCCTGCTGGAATCCGACGGTGTCTTTGGCGATTTTTATGTGGTGGCGGGTATTGGGATCAATGTCGCCCTGCCGCGTCAGGAAGCTGCGGTGATTGACCAACCGTGGGTCGATTTGCAGGAAATTCGGGTTGACGAGTCCATATCCCGCAATGCGCTAGCGGCTTTCCTGATCAGCGAGTTACTGGAAACCTTTCTGCGTTTTGAACAGGGTGGATTTGCGGATTTAGCGATGGAGTGGGCAAATTTTGATCAGGTGAAAGGATGCCAGGTCTCCTTATGCTTACCAAACGCGACCGTGACCGGCGTGGCCCGTGGGGTCGACGCAACCGGGGCGCTCTTGCTGGAAACCGCAAGTGGCGAAATCAAGCCGTATATCGGTGGCGAGATCAGTTTGAGGATTGCAGCGTGATCCTGTTGGCGGATGTGGGTAATAGCCGGATCAAGTGGGTCATTTGGGACGCGGGCGATTTCCAGCAGCGCGGTCAAGCCAGCCATATTGAAGGCAACTGGGTGGATGTCCTTGAAGGTCAGTGGCTTGAACTGATTCGACCGACGCGGGTCCTCATTGTCAGCGTGGCCGGTCCTGAAGCGCGGGCGGCATTGGCGCACTGGGTTCAGCGCGCTTGGGGCATTGAAGCCGAATTTGTGATCTCGGCGGCGGCGGCCTGCGGCATCCGTAATTCCTACGCCGAACCGGAACGCATGGGCGCGGATCGTTGGGTGGCCATGATTGCCGCCCATGTCCTGACTAACCAGGACTGCTATATCGTGGATTGCGGGACCGCAGTGACCATTGACGCCCTGGCGGCGGACGGCCAGCACTTGGGGGGCGTCATTGTGCCGGGAATGTGGTTGATGCGTGAGGCGCTGTACCGGGAGACGCGGCAAATTCCGCCGGAGTTTGGCGACGCGCGACTGTTTGGGCAGAATACCCGCGATGGCGTCTGGGGCGGGGCGCTGTATGCGGTCGCCTCAGCGATTGATGGCATTACCGAGCGGATGATCGCCCGTCACGGTCCCGGCGTGCGTTTGTTGACCGGCGGCGATGCGGAAACCGTGTTGCCTCACCTGCGGGCTGAATACCGATGGGAGCCGGAGTTGATCTTCGCCGGACTGCGGGTGATCGCTGATGAAAGTTAGCACACCAGTCGTCATCCGCTATGACAAAACCGTTTCAGACCCGTATGCGTTTTTTCGGAGCAGTGGGTTTCGGCTTGCGGTTGGGACATGTTTTTGGGTACCTTGAGGACGCATCATGCGAACTGTCATAGCAACCGAAGGATAGACGCTCATTTTTTTCTTCGGTGGCTCATTACACACTGCGCTGGATCATTACATGGAACTGCTTACCCGCGTCGAACAACATTTCACGGCCAGTCTTGAAGCCAAGCAACGCACCCTGGAAATCATGGGGCCGCGTATTGTCCAGGCGGCGGAATGGTTGGCGGAGGGCTTGCGTCAGGGCCATAAAATCCTGGTTTGTGGCAACGGCGGTTCCGCCGCTGACGCTCAGCACTTCGCCGCTGAACTGGTTAACCGGTTTGAAATGGAGCGCCCCGGATTGGCGGCCATCGCCCTGACCACGGATAGTTCAGCGCTGACCTCCATTGCGAACGACTACGCCTTTGAGCAGGTATTCGCCCGGCAAGTGCGCGCCCTGGGCCGTCCTGGCGACCTGCTGCTGGCGATTTCCACCAGTGGCCATTCCCCTAATGTACTGGCGGCGATGAGCGCCGCCCGCGAGTTGGGCATGATCACGGTGATGTTGACCGGGCGTGATGGAGGCTATATGGCCCATCAACTGGGGGAAAATGCTCTGGAAATCCGCATCAGCGCTACGGCGACGGCGCGCATTCAGGAAGTCCATATTCTAGTGATCCACTGTCTGTGCGATCTGGTGGATCAAATTCTGTTCGGCGGCAAGAGGGAAGTATGCGCATGAAGAAATTTCGACTCATCGGCGCGGCGTTGTTGTCTTTGTCCCTGAGCGGTTGCGCGGGCCTGCTGGTCGGCGGTACGGCGGTGGCCGTCAGCGTGGCGCACGACCGGCGCACGACCGGCAGCGTCGTCGATGACCAGACCATCGAATTCAAACTGTATGATGCGTTGAATAAAAAATTACCGCCGGGTAATCGCATCAGCGTCACCAGCTACAACGGAGCCGTGTTGTTGACCGGCGAAACGGTATCCGATGCGGCGCGCTGGCAGGCGGAGGAGATCGCGCGCCATCTTCGCGAACCGCCGGTGCGGATGGTGCATAACGAACTGATAGTTGGATCCCCCGTTCCGCTGTCCGTGCAGAGCAACGACGCCTTGTTGACTACGAAGGTCAAGACCGCGCTGTTTCAAATCAATCACATTTCCGGCTTTGATCCAACCCGGGTCAAAGTAGTCACCAGTCAGGCGGTGGTCTATTTAATGGGTCTGGTGCGGATGAACGAAGCCGATGCCACCGCCAATGTCGCCAGCCAGATCAGCGGTGTGCGGCAGGTCGTGACGTTGTTTGAACTCATGGATTGACCGGAAATAAGAGCATCCATTTTCCTACTTCACAATTTTCAGCGTTGGCTTGCCGCGCGGCGGCTTGACAGGGGGTTGATCCGGTTGCGGAGCGTCAGGCGCGGGCGGCTCATCGTCGTCGCTGCGTTCCTCGCCAAAAGCCATACCCTGGCCATTTTCACGGGCGTAGATCGCCAGCACGGCTGCAACTGGAATCTGCACTACCTGGGCAACGCCGCCGAAGCGGGCGTTGAATTCGATCCAGTCGTTACCCAGGCGCAAATCGCGCACCGCCGCTGGATTGATGTTGAGGATGATCCGGTTCTCGTGTACATGCTGTTTGGGGACTTCCACGCCAGACACGTCAGTATTGACCAGGATATGCGGCGTCATGCCATTGTCTTCAATCCATTCGTAGAGGGCGCGAATCAGATAGGGGCGGGTCGAGGTCATCGTGCAACGATCAGGGCGGGTTGAGCATTAAAGATTACCCAGCGAAAGCGGGTGCTGTTTGCATCAATTTCGCTGGGGAGCGAACGGTATGATCGCTCCCCAGCGAAAACGGATGGTCAATGGACGTCCTTCCAGTATTCCTTCTTGAGCAGATAGAACACGACGAAGGCCAGCACCAGGAACAGAACAACCCAGATGCCAATCGCTTGGCGCTCCAGCTTGATCGGTTCGCCGACATACGCCAGGAAGTTCACCAGATCAGCCATCGCTTCCTTGTACTCCGGCGGACTCATGCTGCCCGGCTGCGCGAGTTCAAAGCCTTCGATGGTTTTAATCTCATGCCCCTCGGCATCTTTGTGTGTGGCGTAGATTGGCTTTTGCATCCCTTGCAGTTCCCAGAGCACATGCGGCATACCGGCGTTGGGAAAGATTGCGTTATTGACGCCGAATGGCCGACTGGCATCCTCATAAAAGGTCAACAGATAGGTGTAGAGATAATCCACGCCACGGGAGCGGGCAATCAGCGTCAGATCAGGCGGCGTTACGCCAAACCATTTCTTAGCCTCTGATTTAGGCATGGCGTTTTTCATCAGATCGCCGACCTTGGC
>JAGRHK010000170.1 GCA_020444985.1 Candidatus Competibacteraceae bacterium | reverse complement strand
GCGTTGTCCTCCAATTAATACGATGCCCTTATTAAACAATCCGCGTGGATAACCCTCGCCAAATCCGGCCGGAATTGTCGCAATCCGCGATGGCCGTTTCGTCGTGAAAAGACTGCCATACCCGATTTTTGTCCCCACCGGGATATAGCGAACCTGAGCAATGCGACTTTTCACAGACATCACAGGCTTCAGACCAGGCAGATTCTCGAAATTGCGCGAGGTACGAACGCCATAACACGCAGCGCCGACACGCACCATATCACGGCGCAGTCTAGGCAAACGCGTCGCCGCCGCAGAGTTATGGGTGTGAAATAAAACGTCTTCCGGCAACTCCGTGGCCAACTTTTCGGCGAAATAATCAAAAGCCAAAATCTGCGAGAGACAGTGATCTAAGGTTTTATCATCGGCATTCGCCAAGTGAGTCATCACCCCGACAATGCGCAGACCGGGCAATGCAATGACCCGCCGCATCGTGTCGAATTCACCAAAATCGAACCCGCCTCTCCCCATCCCAGTATCGATCTTGAGATGGACCGGCACCGGTTTACCGCGACGCACACCGGCACGGCTGAGGTATTCCGCAGCCTCCCAAGTCCCGACCTGCTCCTCGATATGCAAATCCGCCACCGATTCATCCAGTTCTTCCGGCAAAGCCATACGCAACCGGATCAATGGAAAATCTTGCGACACCGCGCGCACCGCGTGCGCTTCTGGGTTGGTACAGATACCAATCGAGTCGGCACCCGCCGAAATAGCCGTTTCCGCTAAGCCCGCGAGACCATGACCATAAGCATCCGCCTTCATGACTATCGATAGTTTGGCTGGAGAAAAACGCTCACGAAGTATGCGGATATTGTTCGCAAAATGCTCTCTTGAAACGGTGACGGATATGTGGTGTTGCTTCATGTCGTCCTCAAATTGGATCTATCTCAAACGATGCTGATTTTTGCCAAATCGGTCATTTCAAAACATAACAGGGCAGTGGAGAAGTTGTGCCCATATCACGAATCAGAAACCACCACTGCAATCGTTTTTTCACTATTCCTTCCATCATCTGTCACCATGTATGCGTAACCAACAGTACAATTTAGCGTCCTCAACAGTCATTGTTCATCTCCCCTTTTTAGCAAAGGGGGCTAGGGGGATTTAATATGCTGGATGCTCTGGCCGACTTCGTCGAACGCCACCGCCGATTGTTCGTACTAACGGGCGCCGGTTGCAGCACCGATTCCGGCATTCCCGATTACCGCGACCGCAACGGAGATTGGAAACGCCGCCAACCGATACGTTACCAGGAATTTGTAGCGCAGGTATCGACCCGACGGCGTTACTGGGCGCGGAGTCTGATCGGCTGGCCCGCTTTTGCCCGCGCCCGGCCCAATGCCACCCATATCGCACTAGCCCGACTCGAAGCAGCGGGATTCGTTCATCAACTGGTGACCCAGAATGTTGATGGACTGCACCAGCGGGCTGGTAGCCGTCGGGTGATCGATCTGCATGGCCGGCTTGATGCCGTGGTCTGCCTGAGCTGCGGGATACAAGTGGATCGCGCCGCACTGCAAGAAGTTTTGGAGCGTGACAACCCCGCATTCACCACCCTGGCAGCGACCCTGGCTCCAGACGGCGACGCTGATCTTGAGCACATCGATTTCAGCCATTTTCAAGTTCCAGATTGCGCGCAGTGCGGCGGCATCCTGAAACCAGCGGTTGTCTTCTTCGGCGAATCGGTGCCTAAGCCCCGCGTTGAACGCGCCAGTCGACGACTGGCCGAAGCCGAGGCGTTGTTAGTGGTCGGCTCTTCACTGATGGTGCTTTCCGGTTACCGGTTCTGTCAACAAGCGGTCGCCCGTGGACAGCCCATCGCCGCGCTTAATCGGGGCCGCACGCGCGCCGATGACGCACTTACGCTAAAAGTGGAGCAGTATTGTGAGGCGGCATTGAACGGCTTATTGGAACGACTGGGACTCACGCTCTAGTAATAACATCGCGTCAATCACTTAAGGTCATTCTCACAGGTGATCGCTATAGTCAAACCGTTCTTATTGGTAATCGGAATTTAACTATAGATTAACATCGCAGAAACGGATTAATGAAGATTTGGAAGGCTCAATGAGCCTATAATTATTGTTGAAAAGGCTGCCCTGAACCCCATGAGGAGTAAGACCTATGACCGATTCAATACAATCCCTCTCGCCTCTTTCGAATCAACCTCTGATGCCTGCGCTTACGCGACAGACGATGGATTACTGGATCGACGGCTGGCAGCGCACCGTCCTGTTTTGGGACGTACTACGCCAACGTAGCGATGAGTATTACCAACAGCGCGCCAAAGCCGTACCGAACGTGCTCAGTTTTGATGCCGAACTGGTGCTGGATGGCCGAACCCTTGAGCGGCCGGTCAATTATGGCTTAGTGCGCGTCAAGCCGCCGGAGGGCGTCATCACCGACCCGCAGAAACGCCCATTCGTCGTAATTGATCCACGCGCCGGGCATGGACCCGGTATCGGTGGTTTCAAAGCCGACAGCGAGCTGGGTGTGGCGATGCGCGCCGGTCATCCTTGCTATTTTGTCGGCTTTAGTCCCGACCCCGTACCGGGCCAAACCATCGAAGACATCATGCGGGCAGAGGCCACATTCATAGAGAAAGTCATCGCGCTGCATCCAGAGGCCGAGGGCAAACCCTGTGTCATCGGCAACTGTCAGGCCGGCTGGGCCGTGATGATGGTAGCTGCGACTCGGCCAGAACTGTTCGGCCCGATCATCATCCCTGGCGCGCCGCTCTCCTACTGGGCCGGAATCGAGGGGAAAAACCCGATGCGCTACCAAGGCGGCCTGCTGGGCGGTAGTTGGCTGACGGCGCTGACCAGTGATATCGGCGCCGGCAAGTTCGATGGCGCCTATCTGGTAGAAAACTTTGAAAACCTCAACCCGGCCAACACGCTGTGGACGAAGAACTACTCCGTGTGGTCGGAAGCCGATACCGAAGGGCCACGCTTTCTGGAATTTGAGAAATGGTGGGGCGGCCATGTCAATCTCAATCCCGAAGAGATGCAAT
The DNA here is from genome assembly GCA_020444985.1 of Candidatus Competibacteraceae bacterium. Taxonomy (GTDB): domain Bacteria; phylum Pseudomonadota; class Gammaproteobacteria; order Competibacterales; family Competibacteraceae; genus UBA2383. The sequence continues at coordinate 1,916 of JAGRHK010000170.1, read as the reverse complement.
GGATCGTCGATCAACTGTTCATCGGCAATCGCTTAGCCACTGCCGAAATCGTTACCAGCGACGGGGTCCGTATCGATCTGCGCAACATCCGCTCGCCGATCCTCTGTTTCTGCTCCAAAGGCGATAACATTACGCCGCCGCAGCAAGCGTTGGGCTGGATTATCGATCTTTATGAAAAGGAAGATGATCTACGGGCCTGTGAGCAGACGATCATCTATGCCATCCATGAAAACATCGGCCACCTGGGTATTTTCGTTTCCGGTGGGATCGCTCGGAAAGAACATCAGGAATTCACTTCCAACATCGACCTGATCGACGTACTGCCTCCCGGCTTGTACGAAGCGGTGATGACGCCCAAAACAGCGGAAGCCGCCAATCCCGATTTCATCAGCGGCGACTGGATCGTCCGTTTCGAGCCACGCACATTGGATGATATACGCGCCATCGTTCAGCCTAGCCCCGAAAACGAACGCCGTTTTGCTACCGTGCGGCGGATCTCGGAAATGAACCTCGGTTTGTATCGCACCTTGTTTCAACCTTTCGTCCAAGCTTTCGCCAGTACTCAGGGCGCAGAATGGCTGCACAAACTGAATCCGTCCGAACTGCCTTATGAACTGTTCTCGGATCGCAACCCGCTGATGCGGCAAATCGCTGAACTCGCCGATCAGGTACGGGAACAACGCCAGACCACCTCATCCGATAACCCGTTGCTTCAAGTCCAAGCCATGATCTCGGAAGGCATCATCGCTGCACTTGATGGTTGGCGTGATCTACGCGATCACAGCATGGAGCAAATTTTTCTGGCGATCTATAGCTCACCGTTGCTGCAAGCATTGGTCGGCATGCGCGCCTCAGATGAGCCGCCGAGGCGGCGACCGGGGATGGAGCCGGAACAGATCGAATTTATTAAGACGCGTATCGCCGAACTCAAGGCGCGCGTCGCCGAAGGCGGTTTAACCGAAGCGGCGATTCGCAGCTTGGTCTACATCGGCATGGCTGGAGCCGGCGTGGACGAGCGCGCCTTTGAAATGCTGCGCCACATGCGGGCCAAGCACGCCGAGCTTAGTTTGGAAGAATTCAAGCAGATACTGCGTGAACAATTCTTCGCGCTGCTGCTCGACCGCGATGAGGCGCTGGCCGCGATTCCCAAGATGCTCCCCACTGATGCAGCCCTGCGGACTGAAATTCTCGGCAAGATCCGCCAGATCGTGTCCGCCGCTGGCGAACTCGATGGTGAGCAGGCCGAGCGGTTAGCACAAATCGAAAAACTGTTTGAGGTGACCGAGCCGGCTAAGCAGGAGTCAGAACAGCCTTAATTACTCTGGAAAAAACTGTTAAACCGCCAGGAACGCCAGCATCTTTGCGTCCTGGCGGTTCCAAAACGAATTCAGAAGCTGTCGAAAAACTGGCATTGGAGTTTCTTCAATCATCAAATCCTGGCGCTGATCGAAAGAAGGTAAAAGTGACCAGTAGACCCACGAGGGCAGAGACTGCGCACTGCGTCATCCACCACGCCAGTTCCCGCTTACACACCCTTGAGGCCGCGCGCGTGGCGCTAAGCGCCAATCCGTCCTTCAATAATCATCTAATGATCGCGTGAGATGTTTTGCCTTGGCATAGGCGTTCGTTTTCTGCGGACAGGCGAAATTACGTCACCGAAAAATGTGTTTCCAATCACCGCATCTGCTTTGAGCTGATAGAATTGCCTCGTTATTCACACCGGAGGATTACCCATGACTGACAAATCCAAACCCGCCACTGATCTTGCCGCCGCCATCAAGACGCTACGTCGCCACTTGCTGGAAAAAGGCAACCGCTTTGATCGGGGTTCCCATTACGAAGGTCAGAACAAAGCGTTGCCCGATATAAAGCAAACCGTGTTCATGTACGAAGGCATGGGATATACCAAACTCATG
>JAGRHK010000016.1 GCA_020444985.1 Candidatus Competibacteraceae bacterium | reverse complement strand
CCGGAGAACGCGCCCGCAACGGGCGCAGGAGCTGCGGGTTTGGGAGCTGGCGCGGATTCTTCTTGTTTAGCGGGCGCAGGACTGGGAGCCGAGGCAGCCGCTTCAGCGGCTTCCACCGTAATGATTAACGAACCTTCGGACACCTTGTCGCCAATTTGGATCTTGACCTCGGCCACCTTGCCAGCGACCGTGGAAGGCACTTCCATGCTGGCTTTGTCCGATTCCAGGGTAATAATCGGGTCTTCAACCTGAATGGCGTCGCCCGGCTTGACGAATACTTCGATAACCGGTACATCCTTGAAATCGCCGATGTCGGGAACTTTTACTTCAACCAATGCGCTCATAGTCTTGATCTTATCTCGGGCTTGAAAGGGGGCCGGCAGCAAGCAGTTTGCCGGGATTTGAGAAAAGTATAGCCGCTCAACGCATCGTTCACTCTTGGATGCAATGGCGCCGTCGACTTCCCATTTATCAATCCATACCCCTAAAGGCATTGTCCAGCATGGAAATCGTATATGAGCGCGTATCGCAGCGATCACTCTACCCGTAGAAATTTCTAAATGTCCCTAACAGAATTAAAACCCGATCAATACGCCGTGATGGGCCATCCTATTGCGCATAGCCAATCCCCGCGCATTCATGCCCTGTTCGCTGCACAGACCCATCAGAGCCTGGAATATCAGGCTATTCTGGTCGAGCCGGGCGGCTTCGCGGCAGCGGCGCAAACCTTTCGCGCGTCCGGTGGCAAGGGGCTGAATGTGACGATTCCCTTCAAACAGGACGCCTGGGTTTACGCTGATCTTCTCAGCGCCCGCGCTGAACGGGCCGGGGCGGTGAATACGCTGATTTTCGAAACGGGCGGCATTCGCGGCGACAATACCGACGGAGTGGGGCTGGTGCGTGATTTGACCGTTAATCATCGTTACCCACTGGCCGAAAAACGGATTTTGTTGCTGGGCGCAGGCGGTGCGGCGCGTGGGGTTTTGCCATCCTTGCTGGCTGAACGACCGGCGCAACTGGTCATCGCCAACCGCACGGCGGAAAAGGCGTTGGGTCTGGCATTGCGCTTCAACGATCTAGGGCGCGTATCGGGTTGCGGGTTTGCCGAGTTGGCCGAGCGGCAGTTCGATCTGATTATCAACGCGACCTCTGCGGGCCTGGGTGATGCGGTTCCACCCTTGCCAGACGCGGTGCTGGCGGTGGAGGGCTGGTGCTATGACTTGATGTATGGCCGAGAACCGACGGCGTTTGTTCGCTGGGGTCGGGAACATGGCGCTGTTCAGTCTCTGGACGGGGTGGGGATGCTGGTGGAACAAGCGGCGGAATCCTTTCGCCTGTGGCGCGGGGTATCGCCGGAGACGAAGCCCGTGATCGCTGTGCTTCGGGAAGGTTGCGTTACCCCGTGACCAGCAACCGTCCGGCCATCAGCACCACGACGAGCAGGAACACCGGACGGATAAAAGGCGCGCCGTAGCGAATGGCGCTCTGCGCGCCGAGGAATGCGCCGAACATCAGCAATACCCCCATGCTCAACCCGATGACGTAGTCGATATTGCCAAGGATGACAAAAGTCAATAAGGCTGTCAGATTGCTGATGAAGTTCATGAACCGGGCCACGCCAGCGGCCGCGACCAGATCCAGGTGAAACAATCTCATGGCCGTCGCCATCCAGAACGCGCCCGTGCCGGGGCCAATGAAGCCATCGTAAAAGCCGATGAGGCTGCCGGCGGTCCATTGAAGACGGCGTGGATGTATCGTCGGCGGCTCCAGGGAACGGATGACCGGGGGGCGAGCGCGACGGGGCCAGATCAGATACGCCGACGCCAGTAAAATCGCTAGAGGCAGCAGCTTTTTCAATACCCCGGCGCTCATCAGATAAATCAAGACCGCGCCGGTCAAAGCGCCCGCGAACGTTGCGCAACTCATCGCCCACCACAGCGCCGGTTGAAACAGTTGCTTGCGAATGAACGTCACCGAAGCGCTGAAGGTGCCAAAGGTGCCGATCAGCTTGTTGGTGCCCACTACCAGATGGGGCGGCATTCCGATGCTCAACAAGGCGGGCATGACCAGCATGCCGCCGCCGCCGGCGACCGCGTCGATGAAGCCTGCGAGTAAAGCGACTGCGCCCAGGAGCAACAGGGTGGCAAGATCAAGGGTCAATTCCATGAAATCAGGCAATTTCCTCAGCGAGCATCGCCAGCAACTCATGTAATGCCATCGGATCAGGCAGGCGATATTGGGCCGCCGCCGGCGCTTCCGGCCCGATGCCCAGCGCGATTCCCCCCATTTCTACCGTCGCCGTCAAGGCCGCCTCATCGTTGAGCGCATCGCCAGCATACAGCACGGTCACCGGCTCCACGCCGCTCTGTGCGACAATCGAACGCAACGCGGTACCCTTGTCCTGTCCAATTGCTGGTAATACTTCGATAGCCAACGGGTTGTCCAGGAGATATAAACGGTCGGCATGGGGCGCGAGCAGGGAAAAGGTCTGCGTCCGCAACGGTTCGACCCGGTCCCCGGCCAACAATCGATAGTGAACGGTAAAGCCAAACGGTTTTTTCTCCACCCAAGCGCCGGGATAAGCCGTCATGGATTCTTCCACAGTGGCGCACAACGGATCGAGAAAAGCACAGCTCGCCAAGGCTTCATCAGTCACCCGGCGTTCTCCGGCCATGTACAGTTCCAGACCGGTCGATCCGCCATAGCTCAACGTGTCCAGCTTGACCGTGTCGATCAGATTATCCAGCGCCCGACCGCTGACCACGCCGACGGTGATGCGCGGCCATGCAGCCAACTGCGCCAGCACCTCGCGCAAGGCCGGATCGAGGTGCGCCAGCCGGGGATGATCCACCAAGGGCGTGAGCGTCCCATCGTAATCGAAGACTAGCGCCAGCCGCTGTCCCGAGTGATAAGCCGCCGCTAGTTTTTGAGAAATAGTTTTAATCATGGGGTGATTCGCGATTCTTTCAGGAGGGTTCATTGGATCATTTCACCGATCAGATTTTCCGGCAACGCTTCGAGTTGGGCGTAAATATCAAACGATTCAGCAAGAACGGCGGCGGACATCGGATTGCCTCCTGGCAACAGCTGATTTCAGTCAGATTCTAAGCAAAATGACTCATTTTGGTATAAGAATTAAATAACCCACCCAGACAGGCGGAATTCCATGCTCCCGACGGCTTATCAGCATCTTCATCGCGACCTTCAGACCTTCATCCCGGAAGCGCGGCTGATCAGCGATCCCCTGCGCACCTTGACCTATGGGACTGACGCCAGCCTGTACCGGCTGATTCCCTACCTCGTGGTGCGGGTGGAAAGCGAGGACGAAATGCAGCGCATCCTGGCGCTGGCGCATCAATATCGAACGCCAGTGACTTTCCGCGCCGCTGGCACCAGCCTGTCCGGCCAGGCGGTCAGCGATTCGGTAATCCTGCAACTTGGCGATGGTTGGCGCGGCTGGCGCATTGGCGATCATGCCGCGACCATCAGCTTGCAACCGGCGGTGATCGGCAGCCACGCCAACCGTTATCTGGCTCCTTACAAACGCAAAATTGGCCCGGACCCGGCATCGATCAACGCCTGCTGGATTGGCGGCATTGCCGCCAATAACGCCAGCGGCATGTGCTGCGGCACCGCGCAAAACAGCTATCAAACGCTGCAGAGTATGCGCGTCATGCTGGCGGATGGGGCGATGCTGGATACCGGCGATCCGGCCAGCCGCGAAGCATTCAAGGTCAGTCACGGCGCATTGCTCGCGCAACTGGCGGAACTGGGCCAGCGCACCCGATCTGATTGCGCACTGGCGGAGCGGATTCGCGCCAAGTTCAAAATCAAGAATACCTGCGGCTACAGCCTCAACGCCCTGGTGGATTACGCAGATCCCTTCGACATTCTCCAGCATCTGATGATCGGTTCCGAAGGTACGCTGGGCTTCATCGCCGAAATGACTTATCGCACCGTCGAGGAGCATGATCATAAGGCCACGGCCTTGCTGATTTTTCAGGAGATGCAAACGGCCTGTGCCGCAGTTGCGGCGCTGAAAAGCCAACCGGTGGCGGCGGTGGAGTTGATGGATCGCGCCTCGCTGCGTTCGGTCGAGAACAAGGCGGGCATTCCTGACTACTTCAAAACCTTACCGGAAACCGCCGCTGCCTTGCTGGTGGAAACCCGGGCGCTCGACCCGGAGACCTTGACGACTCAAGTGGCCGCCGTAACCGAAGCCGTCGCCGACTTGCCGACCCTGGTTCCGTTGCGCTTCACCGACCGGCCGGAAGAATTCACGCAACTTTGGGCGATTCGCCAGGGGCTATTCCCTTCGGTCGGTTCCGCGCGGGCTGCTGGGACCACCGTCATCATTGAGGATGTCGCCGTCCCCGTGCCGCGCCTGGCGGCGATGACCTTGGATTTGCAAGCTCTGTTCGACCGCCACGGCTATACGGGTTCCATCATTTTCGGCCATGCGCTGGAAGGCAATCTACACTTCGTCATTACCCCTGACTTTGGGCAACCGGACGCAATCAAGCGTTACCAGGGATTCATGGACGCGGTTGGTCACATGATTGTCGATAAGTACGACGGTTCGTTGAAAGCTGAACACGGTACCGGTCGCAATATCGCCCCGTTTGTCGAACTGGAGTGGGGTCAACAGGCTTACCAATTGATGCGGGAAATCAAGACCCTGCTCGATCCTCACGGTCTGTTGAATCCGGGCGTAATTCTTAACGATGACCCGGAGATTCATATCAAGAACCTCAAAGCAATGGCGGCGGTTGATCCGTTGGTCGATCAATGCATTGAATGCGGCTTCTGTGAACCGAACTGCCCGTCGCGCGCTTTGACGCTGTCGCCACGGCAACGCATTGTCGGCTTGCGCGAACAGGCGCGCTTGCAGGCTTTGGGTGAGCATCCGGAGCGGTTGCAGGCGATCCGCTCGGCGTATGCCTATCAAGGCGTCGAGACCTGCGCCAGCGACGGGCTATGTGCGCTGACCTGTCCCGTGGGGATCAATACCGGAACCATGATGCTCAAGCAGCGTGAACAGGGCCGGGGCGCGGTGGCGCGCTGGGTCGGCCATCAGGCGGCCAAGGCTTTTTCCACAGTAGCCTTGGCCGCCCGCACGGGTCTGGCCGCCGCCGATCTAGCGCACCGGGTGCTGGGCGCGACCGTTCTGGGCGGTGTAAGTCGCATGGCCCGCAAACTGTCCGGCGAACGGTTGCCGTCCTGGCACCGCTGGTTGCCGATCGCCAGCACGTTGCCGAAACCGGATCAGGCCAGCGCCGCATCCAGCCGCCCGCGCGTGGTTTATTTTCCCAGTTGCGCCAGCCGCAGCATGGGGCCGGCTCGCGGCGATCCGGAAGGCGATGCGTTGCCGGTCAAAACCATCGCGCTGTTGCACAAGGCCGGTTATGAGGTCGTGATGCCCGACCCGGTCGCGGCGCTCTGCTGTGGCCAACCGTTCGCGAGCAAGGGCCTGCCCGAGTCGGCGCACGCCAAGCAGCATGAGCTGGAACAGGCATTGCTCGCCGCCAGCCATAATGGTCAGTATCCAATTGTTTTCGACACCAGCCCCTGCGCTTTTCGAGTGAAGCCAGGCCAAGGGTCCAGTCGGCTTCAGGTGTACGACATCGCAGAATTTATCCACGATTTCGTACTGGATCGGTTAAAACTGGAGAAACGACCGGAAACTGTGGCGCTGCACTGCACCTGCAGCAACATCAAGATGGGTTTGCAAGCTAAACTCAAAGCCATCGCCGAGGCGTGCGTGGAGAACGTGGTTATCCCGAACGCCATTGCCTGCTGTGGCTGGGCCGGGGACAAGGGGTTTACGCACCCGGAACTGAACGCCAGCGCTTTGCGGGATTTAACGGCGGCTTTACCGGATGATTGCCAGTCCGGTTATTCCACCAGCCGCACCTGCGAGATTGGCCTGTCGCTGCACAGCAATCGCTACTATCGCTCGATTGTTTACCTGGTGGATCGTTGTGCGAGTCCCCGGTGATTTTTACGCATCCAAATTTTGATCTTTTTGAGGATTTTTCTTATGGTTCAAAGATTTTTCGCCGCACTGGCAACCTGTTTCTTAGCGCTAACCCTGATGTTGCCGCCCTTGGCCCACGCGCAGCAGCTCAATCAGCAACTGGCTGGCAGCAGCGTTCTCGAAGTTATCAAACGACGGGGAACCATAAAGATTGGCATGTCGACCTTTGTTCCTTGGGCGATGCGGGACAAGAATGGCGAATTGCTTGGCTATGAGATCGATGTCGCCAAAAAACTGGCCGAGGATATGGGCGTGAAAGCGGAATTCGTTCCAACCGCCTGGGATGGCATTATTCCCGCTTTACTCGCCGGCAAGTTCGACGTGATTATTGCCGGCATGTCGATTACCCCAGTACGGAATTTGACCGTCAACTTTTCCTTACCGTATGCGAATTCCGGCATCCAGATGGTGGCGAATAAGGCGCTGGCGGATGGATTCAGCACCTTGGAAGATTTCAATAAGCCTGAAATCGTGTTAGCGGTGCGGCGTGGCGCAACGCCGGCGACGGCGGCCCGGCGGATGATGCCCAAAGCGACGTTGCGGCAATTTGACGAGGATGCGCTGGCGTTGCAGGAAGTCCTCAATGGCAAAGCCCATGCTTTCGTGACCAGCACGCCGACGCCGGCTTTTGAAGCGTTGAAGCATCCTGATAAGCTGTTTCTGCCCATCAACGAACCGTTCGTGCAGGGCGCGGAGGGTTTCGCATTGCGCAAGGGCGATCCTGATGCGCTCAACTTCTTCAATAACTGGATCATGTTGCGCCAGCAGGATGGCTGGCTGAAGGAACGGCATGATTACTGGTTCAAGAGCCGCGCGTGGGCTGGACAAGTCATGGAGTAGGAGCGACCCGCCTGATTTGCTGCTGATCCGGTTATCGCAGGCACACCGCGATTCGGATTCAGGCTGACTAAATCGCTTGGAATGATTACAATAACCGGATAAAAAGCATCATTTCTAAAGTATTCCGGTGATTTAATGCGCGCGTCAATACAGTGAGACAAGAGCTTTTAAAATTATTGCGTAGCCAGTTGCGTAGCGAACTGAGTCGCGCCCGGCGTCGCCGCAATCGTTCGCCCTGGCTGCTGGGCGGACTGACGGTCGCCATCATGATCGTCAGCTACTTGATGTACGAACCGAAGGCGCCTCCTTCGGCGATTTCTAAAGGCGCTGAACTCACCTGTACCGTCAAATCCGTCTACGACGGCGACACGCTTACGGCGCGTTGTCCGCCCGGTGAGGTCAAGGTGCGGATGTTTGGCATTGATACCCCGGAAATGGGTCAGAAACCGTGGGGCGATAGCGCGAAGCAAGCATTGCGAAACATGCTGGCTGGCCATGATGCGGTGCAGTTGCGCGTTATGGATCAGGATCGTTATGGCCGGACCGTTGCTCAGGTGGTCGTTGGCAAGCGCGATGTCGGCTTGGAACTGGTTCGGCAAGGACAGGCGGTCATGTATGAGCAATACAATGATTCGCCGGTTTACCGGCAAGCGCAAAGCGAAGCGAAACGGGCGCGGCGCGGTATCTGGGAAAAACCGGGTAGCCAGCAGGATCCGGCTGCTTGGCGACGCTTGAATCCACGTTAGGGATTTTCCAAAAATCGTGGCCCTGCTGTTGCCTCCATTATCCGCCAATCCCGCTATCGTTCGCGCCAGTCCTGAAGGCGGGCGTTGCGAGGGCGACTGGACCCTGGATGGCGTCATCGATCTTGACCAACGCTTGCATGATGTGCCATGGCCTTCCGGTCCCTTGCAACTGGATGGCTCGACGATCCAGGCGCTCGATACGGTCGGCGCGTTGCAGTTAATCAACCTGATCGCGGAATTGAAACGACTCGGCCATGATGTGCATCTGCGCGGTTTACGCGAGCGGCATCAAGCCTTGCTCGACCTGGTTCACAGCCGTTTCATAGCTGATGACAGCGTTGCGACGCCGGTAAAGCGCACTGGTATCCTGGAACGATTAGGCCGACAGACCGTACATGCTTTGCGCAGGGGCTTTGCCTTCCTCGCCTTCGTTGGCGAGGCCGCGACTGCGCTGGGGCGATTGATCCTGCAACCGCGCCGGTTTCGCTGGCGGGCTTTGTGCGCCAATATCGAAATCGCTGGCGTGCGTGCTTTGCCGATTATTGCACTCCTCTCGTTTATGATCGGCATCGTGATCGCCTATCAGGGCGGCCATCAATTGAAGTTCTACGGTGCCAATATTTTCATCGTCGAGCTGGTGTCGCTGACGATGTTGCGCGAACTGGCGCCATTGCTTACCGCGATTATCATCGCTGGGCGCACCGGTTCGTCTTACACCGCGCAGATCGGCACCATGCAGGTCACGGAGGAAGTGGATGCGCTGCGCACTATTGGCATCTCGCCGATGGATTTACTGGTGCTGCCCAAATTGCTGGCTTTGACTGTTGCCTTGCCGTTGTTGACCGTGTTCGCCGATGCGTTAAGCGTCCTCGGCGGTATGGTTATCGCCCAGGTCATGCTGGATGTCAATTTTCAGGATTTTCTCGACCGGTTTCCTCAGGTAGTGACGCTGACTTCTTTTTTAATCGGGGTGGGCAAAGCCCCGGTGTTTGCCGCAATCATCGCCCTGGTCGGTTGTCACCAGGGTTTTCAGGTGCGCGGCGGCGCTGACAGCGTGGGCCGTCAGACGACGGTCAGCGTCGTGCAATCGATTTTTCTGGTCATTGCCGCCGATGCGCTATTCTCGGTGCTGCTGGGTGGCGTTGGACTATGAACGACATGGAGGAGGCGGCATCTTCGATCATTGAGGTGCGTGGGTTGCGCACGCAGTTTGGCGCCGAGGTCATTCATGAGGCGCTCGATTTCACGGTCCGCCGCGGTGAGATCGTGGCGCTGGTTGGCGGTAGCGGCTCCGGGAAAACCACGTTGTTGCGCGCTATTATCATGTTGCTGCAACCGACTGCGGGTTCCATCCGCTTGTTGGGCGAGGAGGTAATCGGCATTAGCGATAGCGCGGCATTCCGGTTGCGTCGGCGGTTTGGGATGTTGTTTCAACAGGGCGCGCTGTTCAGTTCGTTAACGGTACGGGAAAATGTCGCCGTGCCCTTGCGCGAGCATACCCGGTTGCCTGCCCAGTTGATTGCAGAAATTGCCGATCTCAAAATCGTGCTGGCCGGATTGCCTGTGGAAACCGCCAATAAGCTGCCGCGCGAACTCAGCGGCGGCATGTTGAAACGGGCAGCCCTTGCCCGGGCGCTGGCGCTTGATCCGGCGCTGCTGTTTCTGGACGAGCCCACGGCTGGCCTCGATCCAATCAGCGCGGGCGCTTTTGACCAATTGGTGGTACAGCTCAAGGAATCATTAGGTTTAACGGTCGTAATGGTGACCCATGATCTGGATACGCTTTGGCAGACTACTGATCGTGTGGCGTTTTTGGGGGAGAAGCGGGTGATTGGCTATGCGCCGATGCAGGAGTTGACAATGGCCGACCATCCGCTCATTCGAGCTTATTTCGAAGGGCCGCGTGGCCGCGCGGCGCGGGAGCAGGCGCTNGCAAAGTAATGTTAATTACGCCCTGGTCGGGCTGTTTGTCATTATTCTTGGCTCGGCGCTGTTGAGCGTTGTGTTTTGGCTGACCTTAAGTGAAGATACAAAGGTCTATAATAAATACCGTGTTTATTTTAATGAATCGGTTGCCGGCCTGAATTTGAAAGCAACCGTGCGTTATCGCGGCGTTGATGTCGGACAAGTCGAATCGATTGAATTGGATCCGAATAATCCAGATCGGGTCGATGTCGTGCTGGATATCGAGCGCGGTACGCCGATCCGTCGCGATACGATTGCGACCTTGTCGACGCGGGGCCTGACGGGCGTGGCTTCGGTTGAACTGAGTGGCGGCGGCCAGTCGCTGCCCTTGGAAAAAGAACCGGACCAGGAAATGCCGGTGCTGCAAGCCGGACCATCCTTGGTGGCGCGTTTGGACGATGGCTTTAATAATCTGTTGACTAATTTTGATCGTTTATCCAAACGGTTGGAACGTTTGCTGGATGATGAAAACCAGGACCACTTTGCCGAAACGCTGCAGAATTTGAGCACAATCACCGGCGCAGTTGCTGATCGTTCTGACAATCTGCGTCAGATCCTGAAAAATATCACGGTTTTTACTGACACTTTGGCGCAGCGCTCCGAGCGACTGGGTCAGGCGCTGGATCAGTTAATGACCACATTGGAAGGCACGGATGAACTGAGTGCGCAATTTCAGGAAACGTTGCGCGATATGCAGACCAGCGCTCAGGCTGTGCGCAACGCGGCTAATCATGTCACGCAAACCAGTCTGGCTTTTACCAAGCTGGCCGAAGACGGTCGCGGGGAATTAAAGCGTCTGGGCCAGAACACCGTTCCTGAGCTGGATGCCTTGCTGGTGCAAGCCAGCGATTTGATGACTGTCCTACAAAGACTGGCGGAGATGCTGGAGCAGAATCCACGCGCTTTGTTATTGGGACAACCGCAAGGCCGGCCAGGGCCAGGAGAATCGGGTTCCAGGTGAAGCGGGTTCCAGGTGAAGCGGGTTCTAACGTCAGGTAAGAGCTTTTTCCAATGCCAAAAAGCCGATGCGCCAGCGCCCGCTGGCCTGTGCGATAACCCATTGAACCGCTGGCAGGCTATCTCATGCAAGTTATTGATTTATATCAAGAAATAACAGAGCATCTGAAGTTTTTTTATTGACTGGAGAGACAAAGCAGTGAATCCATGGAAAGCGCTATGGCTGTTTGTGTTAACGATCTTGGTTGGCTGTACGCTGCTACAGGATAACTCACCGCCACCACAGACTTATTTACTCGGTGGGAGAGAAATTTTCACGCCAACCCCAGTGCGCCGACCTAGCGGCAAGATTCTATTAGTGACGGTCTCCAAAGGTGCGCCGGGCTTTGATTCACGGCGCATGGCCTATACGCGGGAGCCGCCCAAGCTGGATTACTATAACGATAGCGTTTGGAGTGACACGCCGGCGAAGATGCTGTTGCCGCTTTTGGTTCGGGCCTTCGAGGCGACGAGCGCGTTCAAGGCGGTGGTGTCGCCGCCATCGCCAGTGCTGGCTGATTTGCGGGTGAATATGGATTTGATCAGCTTGCAACAAGAATTCATGATGTTACCCAGTCGAGTGCGCCTGATGATGCGTATCAAAGTGATGGATATGAAGAGCAAGCATGTGCTGGGTACGCGAATCTTCGAGATCGTGGAGCTTGCGCCTAGCGAAAATGCGCATGGGGAAGCGCAGGCTGCCAATGATGCGGTACGAAAATTGCTTGGTGAAGTCACAGCGTTTGTACTGAATTATCTGGAGTGATGGAAAGAATCCGTCTGAATATGCTGATGTTGGCTTATAGCCATAACGGCTAACGGCAGTGCGAAGGCTGGGGCTGATTGCCGAGGCAATCGTTCTTTCCATAAGTAAATCCTGCTAATCTTCTTAAATTACAAAATCCGGCCCGGAAAACCTGGAGGGTCCATGCCAGTCCGACATATCCTTGTGGTAGATGATTCCAAGTCCGCACGATTAATGCTGCGCAAAATGTTGCAAGGTTTTGGCATGACGGTGGATACGGCTGAATCTGCTGAGGAAGCATTGAGTTATCTGCGTGACCGACAACCTGATGCCATTTTCATGGATCACACCATGCCCGGTATGGATGGCTTAACGGCGGCGCGACACATCAAGGATAATCCAGCAACTGCCAGTATCCCTGTAGCGATGTATACCTCCCGAGATGACCCGGCCTATGTTCAAGAAGCTCGTTCAGCAGGCGCCATTGACGTACTGACCAAGCCGGCCATGCCGGAAATGATCAGTGTGC
>JAGRHK010000169.1 GCA_020444985.1 Candidatus Competibacteraceae bacterium | reverse complement strand
TATGTAATGATCACGATCACTAACACAGCCATGCTCATGGGCGGCGCCGAAGAGCCAACCGCCTATGCCGATATCCGCAGCATCGGTGGTTTGAGTGGCGCAGTGAATCGCAAACTTTCTGAACGTATCGCCAATCTGCTCAAGGAACAGCTTGGCATTCCACCTGACCGGATTTATCTGGGCTTTACGAGCGTCAACGCCGAAAACTGGGGCTGGAACGGCGGCACGTTCGGCTGAATTTTCTGAAATACCGGACCGCTGATCCCTGGAAATCACGGGGGATATCGACGAAGACGATGACCATGCATTGGCTTTCATGTCTATTCTTAAGAAGCGCCGGCGAACGTGGCGGACGTCCTGGAACCAGGGAGCAGGCGATTATGCTGTGTCTGTGTCTGTGTCTGTTGCTCCTGCTCCCCAGTACGCCCGCCATCGCTGAAATGTACAAGTATCAGGACGAACACGGCAACTGGCATTACACCGACCGGCCACGTTCTGGCGTTGCGCAACAACCTGTTGAGGTCGTTTCCAAACCGACGATAAAGAATCGGCCAGCCCGTGATCTGAATGCGCTGTTGCGGGGCAAATTTTCACCGGTCAATCCCTTGCAGGAAGCCACGCTGAGTACCGTGACCATTAAGACTTCGATTGGAGCCGGCTCCGGTTTTTTCATTTCCAGGGAAGGACATATTGTCACGAATAAACATGTCATCAAGTTGCCCAAGGAGAAACGCGATGCGCTTGAACAATCTTTTGCAGACGCCGAGGGAAGAATTGAGTACTACCGCAAGCGGCTGATCTGGCGAGAGCAAGAGTTGGAGAAGTTCGGAAAGGACCTTGCTCAGTATCAAGCGCATCTGGATTCTTTGCCCGATGGCCGAGGAAAAGCGGAAAAGCGCGCGTACTATCAGTCCAGACGGAATCAATACCAGGCGTTGCAGAGAGAACTGGCCGCTGATCGTCACAAGTTTCATGAAGTAGAGCGCGAGGTAACGACCAAGCGACGTGAGGCTGACTGGAAGCTGGCTGTGTCGGGCGCAACGAACACGTTTACCCTCGTGCTCAAAGATGGAACCGAGCTGAATGCTTCCCTCTATGCCGTAAGCCGTGAGCATGATCTGGCTTTGCTCAAAGTCGACTCGTATCAAACGCCTGCTCTGGAGCCGGCGGCTCCCTACGAAATCACGCATGGCGCGCCGGTGTATGCCATTGGCAGCCCGATTGGACTGCGCGACTCGATCAGCACCGGCGTCATATCGGGCTTTGAGTCTTCCTTTGTACGGACCGACGCCAAAATTTACCCTGGCAACAGCGGCGGTCCGTTAGTCTTGGGCAACGGCCATGTCGTGGGCGTTAATACAAAGAAAGCCATCACCGAAAAGTTCGAGGGCATTGGTTATGCGATCAACATTGACACGGTGCTCAGGGAGTTTGCCCAGGATTTGCCGCACAACTAATCCTGCGACTCCGTCTCAAGATTCAGACAACATCAATCAATCATCGTCATCTTCATCATCCAGAGCGATTTTTCGCTGAGGAATCGTTTTAGGATCGATGGTAATCGGTCGATAAATTTCCACCCGATCGCCCGCTTCCAGTAGTGCGGTAAGTTTAGTGATTTTACCGAAGACGCCAATTCGCTGCTTTTTGAGATTCAAATGCGCGCAACGCGTCAAAATACCGGAAGATTCAATCGCCTGTTGCACCGTACTTCCTTCCGGTACGTTCACAGACAACCAGAGATGTTGTCCTGGTTCGGCGTAAGCAACACTGACCTGCATATCGATCTCCTATTTTAAATAGGTTATTGCAATTTAAGTAATTTCAATCAACAGATCCAAAGCAGATCCAAAAATCATTGGACACTGCAGTGAAATTCCTCTTTCACCTTCTTTGTGCTAGCCGCATGTTCCAGCACCCGTTTGCCGGCCAGCAGAAAGCCCAGCACCAGGAATCCGCCCGGCGGCAACAGCATCAGCAGAAAACCTTTGTAATTTTCAATGAGCGTCATTTCCAGAAAAGCAAACGTATGGCCCAGCAACAACGAAGCTTGAGCGAACAGGGTGGCGCTGCCCAAGATCTCCCGGCAACCGCCAATCAACACCAGGGCGAACGTCAGACCCAGGCCCATTGCTAACCCGTCTGCCGCCGATGCTGCCACGGGCTGCTTGGAAGCAAACGATTCGGCGCGACCCAGTACGCAACAGTTGACGACGATCAGTGGAATAAATAGCCCAAGCACCTTATAGAGCTCATGCAGCCAGGCATTAATCGCCATATCGGCTAAAGTCACCAAAGATGCAATCAACAAGATGAAAACAGGAATGCGCACTTCTGGAACGATCCAGCGCCGCAAACTGGCGACGACAATATTGGCCATCAGCAGTACGCCTGTCGTGGCTAATCCCATACCGAGACCGTTGGTGGCGGTGGTCGTCACCGCCATCAGCGGGCACAGCGCCAGCATTTGGGTGAACACCACATTGTTATTCCACAAACCATTGGCGAAGATGCCGCGATAATCGTTCATCAGTCCTTCTCCTTACGCGATTCATCCAACAACATCGCGCGATGATGGGCGAAAAACTCAAGTCCGCCTTTAACCGCTTTAACAACGGATCGCGGGGTAATGGTCGCGCCGGTGAATTGATCGAACACACCGCCATCCTTCTTGACGCCCCACTGTTCCGCAGGCGGATCGTTCAGCGAACGCCCGCTGAATCCGAGAATCCAGTCTGATTTGGTCGTCTCAATCTTGTCGCCCAAACCCGGCGTCTCGGAATGGCTGATCACGCGCACCCCCAATAAAGTCCCTTGACGGTCGACGCCGATCACCAGGATCATTTCAGTACTGCCATAACCCGGAGCCGTCACCTGGTAGCTGACGGCCTGCACTTGACCCTCGCGTCGCGCCCGATAAACCACGACCGTCCGGCCGCCATCATTGACGGTCACGGTATCGCGGACCAGGTCATTGTCGTAGTAGCGAGCAGGCACTACTTGTTGCAGGGTCGCTTGCAGATCCTCCAGTTGGCGCTGGGTGATATCCGCGCGGGTCAACCAATCAGCAAAGCTGATGGCAGTGCTGACCAGAAGGGCCACCCCACCCAGCAAGGCCGCGTGATAACCCAGGGTTTGCCGGCCTTCCGGTTTTAGCCAGTGACTCAGCGTGATCATGGTGAGCCGCTCCCGGCATCCTGTCCCATAGCAGCCCGTTTGGCGCGCTCCGAAATGGCGCGGGGTCGTCCGCTCCAAGTGCGTCCATAAACGCGCGGACGGAGGTAATGATCAATCAATGGCGTTGCGGCGTTCATCAATACCACAGCGAACGCCACGCCCTCGGGATAACCGCCCCAGGTACGGATGATGTAGACCAGCGCACCGCAGCCGACACCGAACACGATTTGTCCGCTCCGCGAAATGGGCGAGGTGACCGGATCCGTGGCGATGAAGAATGCGCCCATCATCAGGCCGCCGGACAGGACATGCAGTACCGGATCGGCGAAGCGTTCAGCATCAAGCCAGTGCAAGGCGCTGGCCAGCACGATTACGGCGCCGAGCATCGCGACTGGGATATGCCAGGTAATCGCCTTTTGCCATAACAGCCACAGCCCGCCAAGCAGGATCAATAGCGCGGATGTTTCCCCCAGGCTGCCGCCCGTCCAACCGATCACGGCGAATCCGGTATGATAATGTCCTGGCAAAACCTGACTCAGACCATGATTCCCCAGCAGTTCCGTGCGGGCATAGCCAAGGATTGTGGCGCCCGTGACGCCATCCGCGACTCCGGAATGGCCGAAGGTGATCAGCAATCCCTCCAGAAATCCAGGCGCGGAACCGGATAGCCAGGGATGCGGCTCCAGCCAGGTCGTCATCTCCACCGGGAACGATACCAGCAGCATCACCCGCGCCAGCATCGCCGGATTGAAAATATTTTGCCCCGTACCGCCAAACACCTGTTTACCGACGACAATGGCGAAACTGCCGCCAATGACGCCGATCCACCACGGCGCCCAGGGCGGGAGCGACAAGACCAGCAATACCCCAGTAAGCAACGCCGAGCCATCCGTGACGCCAAGCCGAATAGAACGCCCGGCCAACCACAGGCAGCCGGCCTCACACAATAAACAGGCGATCACGGTGACGATCAACAGGTTCACCGCCGGCCAACCGAAAAGCACGACGCCATATAAAACAGCCGGCAGGAGCGCAAGCAACACCAAGCGCATTAATCGCGAAACGCTATCGCCATCATGCGCATGGGGAGCGCCGGCGACTGGATTGAGGTTCATCATCAATCCTCTTCCACTGCGACTGCACGCTGTTTCTTTGCCGCTCGACGCTTGGCGGCCGCTTCGGCTTTAGCCTGTTCTGCCCGGGCAAAGCGCGCCTGCCGTTGTTCCATCAACTCACGAATATGCGCCGATTTGCGCTCTTCGCGTCGTTGTTCCGCCAATTTACCTCTGGCGAAAGCAAAGTATTGCGTCAGCGGAATATGCGAGGGACAGACATAAGCGCAGGAACCACAGGACATGCAGTCGCTCAAGCCCAGCGCCTGAATTCCTGACCAATCTTCGCTGCGCGCCCGCTTGGACATTTCCAGCGGTAGCAAACCCATGGGACAGGCTTCCACACAACGCCCGCAGCGGATGCAGGGCGACGCGGGTTGCGCCTCGCCCGCTTCAGCGGCGGTCAGGGCGAGAATGCCATTTGTCCCCTTGATCACTGGCACTTCAACGCCAGGCAAGGGCTGCCCCATCATCGGCCCGCCCATCAACAACCGGGCGTAGTCTTCGCTGACCCCACCACAATAATTCAACAGATCAATCGCCAGCGCACCAAGCGGCACTTCGAGATTACGCGGTTCCGCGACCGCCCCACCGCTCACGGTGACAATGCGCGAAATCAGCGGCTGACCATAGCGTAATGCTCGATGCGCCGAGTAAACCGTACCGACGTTATGCACCAGCAATCC
>JAGRHK010000168.1 GCA_020444985.1 Candidatus Competibacteraceae bacterium | reverse complement strand
TTCAGCCGCCGTGACCGTTAACGGCGCGCCCCGTTCTTTCCAGTCCGGGATAAGTTCATTCAGAGCACGAGGTTCCACGACCGCGCCGGACAGGATGTGCGCTCCGACTTCAGAGCCTTTTTCGAGGACGCAGACGCTGACTTCCCGATCTTTTTCCGCCGCCAGTTGCTTCAAGCGGATCGCCGCCGACAAGCCGGACGGGCCAGCGCCCACAATGACCACATCATATTCCATACTTTCGCGTTCCACCGTTCACTCCTTTTAAATTTTAAATTGTCTTCAGGTTTGGAGGTGGCGGGAAGCAGCCTCTGGGGGCGACTCGCCCGCGTTCAACGAGATTGTAACGGCAGTTGCCAGGCACGGGCTAGTCCAATTCAGGACGGGTAACAGCGTAACTGATTTAATTAAAGACGATTTTCTGGTAAAACGCATTTAAATTCGGAAAATTGGGTTATGTATCGAGCATTCGGCATTGCGCGGCATAGCGACGCCAGGCCTCTGGTTTCGGGGTGCGCACGAAACTGAGCAGGGCATCGCTGAGAATCATTGGTATCAATTCGCGAGCGTTTTTCCTGGCCCAGCGCAGAAAACTGCGCAGCCGGCGGCGCAGGCAGGCGCGCCAAAGCGCCGACGGAATCAAAGCCCCATGCTGCTCGGCAAACTTGCCGAGGGTATCCCAGTTTGCCTCGAACATCATACGCTGGCGAAGGCTGGCGTTGCTGTTGTGTCGACGATAACCCGCCATCAGACCCGGCACCCGGGCGATCGCATGATGGACTGATAAGCGCAACCAACAGTCCAGGTCTTCCAGTGGCAGTTGTTCATCGAAGCCGCCCATCGCTAGAAACGCCTCCCGACGCAACGCGACGGTAGCGTTAGCGACATCGTTATAGCTGATCAAGCGCAGATAGGCTTGATGATCGGGACCGGGCGGCGGTCGCTTTCGGGTGGCGGACGATAACACCTGGCCATTCACATCGATGAAATCCACGTCCGAATAGACCAGCGCCAAGCGCGGCTCGTTCCAGTCAGCAATGGCTTGTTGCTGGACCCGAATCTTGTCAGGATAGAGAAGATCGTCGGAGCCGAGCAAGTGAACCCATTCGCCCTGGCAGGCAGCGATGGCGCGGTTGGATGCGGCGCTGACCCCGTGATTTTCCTGATGGAGAATCGTTAAATGCGCAAAGCGTCCGGCATGATCAGCCGCAAATCGCTCAGCGATCGCCAGGGTGTCATCAATGGAACCGTCGTCCACGATGACCAATTCCAGACAGGGATAGGTCTGATTCCGCACCGATTCCAGGCAGGCCGTCAAAAAAGTGGCATGGTTGTAGGCCGGCACCGCTACGCTAACTAATGGGAGCGTCATTGAATTTTTCCAGCTCGCCTGCTTTTCCGTCGCGCTGGGAACTGGGCTAAGTTCCTTAGCGGCCCTCTCGTTGCAAGGAATCAGCACCGCGTAGCAGTAGACCTCTTACCCAGAAGCGCTACCAGAAGCTTCCCGCTCGAACACCTCCACCCGCGCGGGCGGCAGGTTGCCCCAAACGATACGGCTGGAGCGCCGCCGGAAATGGGGCAACAGACGTGGGGGAACGCCGCGTAAATCGTAAGTATACTGGACGAGGAGATTGCCAGGCGCTAACAGCTTTTCGAATTGCTCGGCGATAGCGCGAGTGGCTGCGGGATGCAGGGAGCGCAAGGGCAAACTGGACACGATGCTCCCAACGCCGTAGGGCCGATCATCATCCAGCAGTTGCGCGAGTTGCGCGGCATCGCCCTGAACGATGCGTAACTGAGGAAAGCGCTGGCGCAGGTGATGGGCCAGCGTTGCAGAGCGCTCCACCACCACCAGCTTCCACGGCGGTACGCCCCGTTTGAGCAGCGCCGCAGTGACTGCGCCGGTGCCGCCGCCCAGCTCCACCACCAATCCATCACGATCCAGAGGAACGTGAGACGCCATGCGCGTGGCTAATGAGGGCGCACTGGGACATGCCGCGCCCATCGCGCGCGGATTCGCCCAGATTTCCCGCGTAAACAACGCCAGCGATGCTGCGCCGGGATTCTGCATTAAAACCTTCACGAGACGTTTCATATCGTATCCAATTCAAAAGTTCCAAAAATGTGGTGCTCGCGAAGCCATTCAAGCGCATCGCCCACAACCGGAAATGCCCATCAATCACAGAGTCATCCTGGAAGTTACATAACCACCCAGTGACCACAGGTCTAACCTTTAGTTCACTATGGCATGCGCCGTGATTCAGGTAGAACATCAAGCGCCCTCACCCCTCAGTCCTGCTTCTACAGGAAAGGGCGTTAAATACGGCTGCTCAGGATACCTCTTCAATCAGAACCTATGTATTCTTAATGTAGAAATGATGCTGTGCAATATGGAAATTTTAAGTATTAATTGACGCAAAATTTTGCTGAACCCGCAGCCACATTCGTAGAAGGAAATGATCCATGCTGATTTTGCCGGCTGATTTTCAGCCTGCCCTATTGCCGCCTGCAAACACCGAGCAGCCGGCTTGGTGGTTTATCTTTGCCCATGGCCAACTGTTAGTGCGATCCACCGAAGCGGGAATGGAATTACCCCTAGCCTCGATCTGGCCGTTCGCCAACTGGCCCCCTGTACGACGATTGTACCTGGGAACCTTGCAGGGCCAACCCTGCCATGCCGCCGAGGCGGTGAACGCTGGGCCGCCGCCGGGTTGGAAGTTTGAAAATCTGCGCGGCCTATGGACCCAGATGGACGAAGCCGTACTGGGCGTGGCGGGACACGCGCTGCAACTGATTGAATGGGATCGCACCCACCAATACTGTGGCCACTGTGGAACGCCGACTGAGCGCCGCGCTGAGGAACGCGCGCGCATCTGTCCTGCATGTCAACAGACTGCTTATCCGCGACTCTCTCCAGTCATCATGGTGCGGGTGGTCGACAAGGGCAGAATTTTGCTGGCGCGCGCGCCACGTTTTGCACCTGGCATGTATAGTGTATTAGCTGGATTTGTGGAAGCGGGGGAAACGCTGGAGCAGACCATTCATCGTGAGGTCGCAGAGGAAGTCGGTATTCAAGTGTACAATTTACGCTATTTCGCTAGCCAGTCCTGGCCATTTCCACATTCACTGATGATCGCCTTTACTGCTGATTACGCCGGCGGCGAACTGCAGATCGATGGACGGGAGATCCTGGAAGCTCGCTGGTTTGTTCCCAATGAAATGCCCGGTCTACCCAGCCCCATGAGCATGGCTTGGCGATTGATTCAGGATTACTTGGCGCATCATTCCTGATGCCGGATCGCCACGACAGACCGACAGGTCAACCCGTGGCAGTATCGCGCAAAGACTGACACAGGAGGCGCAGGATGCTTCAACAAACGAGCTTACCTGGCAATTCCATTCTTCGGCCTGACGATGAATGGAATAAGTTGAAAGCACACTTTGTCGCGCTCTGGGCGCGTTGTGTTAATGCGAGTCAACCTGCAATTGCGAAGAGCATTTACGAGCGATTGGTCGAATACTACGAGGGAGTGCATCGTCATTATCATACCCTGGCCCATATCCGGCACTGTTTATACGAGTTCAACCAGGCAGCGGCTTGCATGGATGACCCTGACGCTGTCGAAATAGCCCTCTGGTTCCATGATGCTATTTACGAACCGGGGGCGAAAGACAACGAGCAACGCAGCGCCGAATTATTCCAAAAATACGCAGAAGCCAGCGGCTGCGCGGATAGCGCTTTTCAACGCCGCATTGATAACTTGATCATGATCACGACGCACCGTGAACAGCCAAGCCGGAAAGATGAACAGTTTATTGTTGATATTGATTTATCCGGTTTTGGCTTGCCGTGGGATGCGTTTGAACAGGACGGGCGGCGGATTCGCGCTGAATGTACGGAGATAAGCGATGACGTCTATTATTCAGGCCTTATCAAGTTTTTACAGATGTTGCAGGAGCGACCGACCTTCTTTTTCACCGATTTCTTCCAGGAGCGCTACGAACGGGCAGCGCGCAAAAACATCAAGCGGCTGATCACGAGCCTGCATAAATGTGGTTATCACTGAATCCGACCATTCCGCCTGCGGGGACAGGGAGATGAAATTCAAGTTGAGCACCCTGGCGTTCATGCTAGGCGCCCCACCAACACCGCACCAGCAGGAGCCAGCGACCGTACTGTTTGCTGATATTAGCGGCAGCACCCGTCTGTTTGAACAGTATGGGGATGTGCACGCGCGGCAGATCGAGAATCGTGTGTTGGATTTACTGGCGGAACAGACCATTGCTCATCAGGGTGTGGTGGTCAAAACGATTGGCGATGAAATCATGAGCCGCTTTCCCGAGGCGATACCCGGAATACAGGCCGCATGCGATATGCAAAAGGTGATCAAACATGATCCCGTGTTGGCCGATTTGAATATTGCAATTCGGATTGGCTTGCACCATGGAACCGTATTAATTGAGAAAAATGATGTATTCGGCGATGCGGTCAATGTAGCGGCCCGGATGGTGACGCAAGCCAAAGCTGATCAAATTATTACCAACCGCGAAACAGTAACAGCGTTATCGCCTGAACTGCAGCAAAGAACCCGAGATCTTGGCAAAGTCTGGGTGCGCGGCAAGCAGGATGAAATGGAAATCGTCGAAGTCATCTGGTATGAATCCACGAGTTTGACCCAGATGTCGGCGTTGACCCAGATGTCTAGTGAAGAGACGCAGAAAGCGCTACGTAATCTGCTAAATGCCCGTTTACTTCTCAACTACCACGGTCAAGACCACGAGGTGGCACCCTCTGCGGAAGCATTTACCATAGGCCGCGGCCCACGAAACAGGTTGGTCGTTGATCGGGAACTGGTATCCCGTAGTCACGCGGCTATTGAATTCCGGCAGGGTAAATTCATTCTGGCTGATCACAGCACCAACGGAACCTATCTATTGCTCGAAAATGGGTCGCGTTTTTTTGTGCGGCGCGAGGAAA
>JAGRHK010000167.1 GCA_020444985.1 Candidatus Competibacteraceae bacterium | reverse complement strand
CTGGTCAATGAATTAATCGAACGCATGGCCAATGATCAAGGGGTGCGGATTGGCCTCAGTCCTATGGTTTTGCGCTGCCTGGCGCATTATCCGTGGCCTGGTAATGTGCGTGAACTCGCCAATCTGATGGAGCGACTGGCGATTCTGAAACCGGACGGATGGGTGGAGCTGGATGATCTGCCGGCCAAATTCCGCGCACATTACCCGGCGGAATTGATGGCGGCGGAACTGGCTTCGCTGGACAGCGAGCCGGCTGATTCCGTAACGCCAGCGGCCAACTATGAAATAGTCAGCCTGCCGCCCGAAGGGCTTGATCTGCGCCAGTACATCATGAATCTCGAATCTTCATTGATTCAGTCAGCGCTTGAGGATGCCAGCGGCGTCGTCGCCCATGCGGCCTCGCTGCTGAAAATGCACCGCACGACCCTGGTTGAGAAGATGCGAAAATACAATATCAAACGCAGTGAAGATGAGGGGTAGCGCGTTATCCGTCGAAATTTTGGCGCTGGATTCGCGCATCCACGGATGTTACTTCTACGCTAAGTGATTCAAACTTAATCTTCTCATCTCGATTTCCTTGTCCTTGAAGGGTCGAATAGGTCGACCCTTGCGGAGAATTGAACTCAAGGTATGGTTCTTGCTGAATCCCTGGCAGATGACCTGAATAAGGTTAATGCTAATAGGGGATAAGCACCGATGAACGACTTTGACGCCGCAAACCCATTCACTAAAGGGCTGCACCGCCTGACTCTGGGAACCGACCACCCATTCTCCTCAGCGCAGGTTGATCTCCAGCCACTGGAATCGGAAGATTTTGCCAGCATCTTTAAATCCATGCTGGTGAACGTCAATCAATCCCAGCAACATTCGCGGCAATTAGCCGAATCCTTTGACTTGGGACAGCATGATGATTTAGCCGGCGTGATGATTGCGCAACAGAAAGCCAGGCTGGCTTTTCAGAGTGTCTTACAGGTTCGCAATAAACTGGTCACCGCCTATCAAGACATTATGAACATGCCCGTTTGATGGCGCTGATCAGCGAAACTGACCGTGTGCTGAGTGTGCTGAGGAGAAGGCGTCGTGGCTGAAGACAATAACGGTTCGCCCCCCCGTTCGCCGGCCCGGATTGATTGGCATGCGGAGTTTGAAAAATTTCGCCGACCGGGTCCCGCCCAAATCGGGATCATGGCGGGAGCCGCGCTGCTATTGGGAGTGCTGGTGACGCTGGTCTTGTGGTATAGCGCGCCGACTTACAACGTGTTGTATCAGGGCTTGGCTGAACAGGACGCCGGCCAGATTATGGAAGCCCTGCAAAAAGCCAATATTCCCTTCAAGATTGATGCGCGCAGCGGTGCGCTGATGGTGCCATCGGACCAAGTGCATGAAGCTCGTCTCAATCTCGCCGGTCAGGGTCTGCCTCGGGGAACGGTGAATGGTCTGGAAGCCCTGGAGCAGAAAGACAGTTTTGGCGTCAGCCAGTTTATGGAGACGGCGCGCTATCAGCATGCGCTTGAAGGTGAACTGGCCCGTTCGGTCATGACCATCCACGCGGTGGAAAGCGCTCGCATTCATTTGGCTTTTCCACGGGAAACCGTGTTCGCCCGTCAGCAGCAGCCGCCGACGGCTTCCGTGGTGGTGCAACTCCATCCAGGGCGCAGCCTGACCGAAGGCCAGGTTGCAGCCATCGTGCATTTGATTGCCTCCAGCGTACCCAAACTGAAGCCTGAACAAGTATCAGTCGTCGATCAGTCGGGTAATCTGTTGACTCAGAAGGAACGAGAAACGCCGGATGGATTGAATGTTGACCAGTTGGAATACACCCGGCGGATTGAGGAGCGTTACGCCCGCCGGATTGAGGATTTACTGTCTCCGGTATGGGGTGCGGGCCGAGTCCGCGCCCAAGTCTCGCTCGATGTCGATTTTACCGCGAGCGAAGAAACGGCTGAACGTTATGAACCGCGTGATGAACCGCGTCCGGTCCGCAGCGAGCAATTACTGGAAGAACACAATCCTCGACAAAATCCCGTAGGAATCCCTGGCGCATTGTCCAATCAACCTCCCGGCGTGGCCGTGGCCCCTGAAGTTGTTGCGCCCCCTGCCAATCAAAATCCCGCAGGCGCGGCTGGAGCAGCGACTCCGGCTGCGGCAACCCCTCCATTGCCCACCCGCAAGGAAGTGACTCGCAACTACGAGCTGGATAAACGCGTCACCTTTATCCGCAACCGGCCAGGGCGCATCGCTCGGGTATCCGCCGCTGTGGTGGTTGACGACCGCATGGTCCTCGAAGAGGGTCAACTGGTTCGTAAACCGCTCACGCCAGAGGAAACCGAGCAGATTACCGCCCTGGTCAAACAAGCCATCGGCTTTAATGCGGAGCGGGGCGACAGCGTGAACGTCCTCAACGCGGCTTTCGCGCCGGCCGGCATTACCGAACCCCCGCTCCCGATGTGGCAACAGGCCTGGTTTCTTGAACTGGTCAAATGGGCCGTCGTAGCGCTGCTGGCTTTGCTCATTCTGCTGTTCGTGGTGCGTCCCATCATGCGACGCTGGTTGCCAGCGCCCGCCGCAGTAGCAGCTCTGGAAGGCGGTCAGGAGGAGCCAGCCGCATTGACGGATCAAAGCGCTGATGAAAAGGGTTTGGAAGGACTTCTGGAGGATCAGGTACAAATCGGCGGCGCCCTGGAAAATGGCCGCAGCAAGGGCGGCGCCTTGGGCGCTCCCGCCGAACTGCTTGAGGAACGGATGGACTTGGCCCGCACCCTGGTTTCCGAAGATCCGAAACGAGCGGTTCAAGTCATTAAGACCTGGTTGGCGACTGAGGCCTGAACCATGCCGGAATTATCTTCTGCCCCTTTGAAGAGCGTCGAGCAAGCGGCGGTCGTGCTCATGGCGCTTGGCGAAAGCCATGCGGCTGAAATCCTGCGTCATCTGGATCCGCGTGAGCTGCATAAAATCGGCGTCGCCATGGCGAACATGACCAATGTGACCCGTCAGCAGATCAGCGAAATTATCCACATTTTCAACGAGGAAGTACGCAATCAGAGTGCGCTGACCGTGGACAGCGAAAACTATATTCGCGGCGTTCTGACCCGCGCCCTGGGCCGCGAAAAGGCCAAGGGCATTCTGGAGCATATTTTCGATACCGAGGGTCAATCCGGCGTGGATTCGTTGAAATGGATGGATGCCAGCGCGATTGCCGGGGGGTTGCGCGAGGAGCATCCGCAAGTGGTTGCGCTGGTGCTCTCTTCGCTGCAAACCGATCAGGCCGCTGAAGTCGTGGGTTTGCTGCCGTCTCCCTTGCGCGATGAAGCCCTGTTGCGGGTGGCGATTCTGGACGAAATTCCCTCTGGGGCGCTGGAAGAACTCAATGAACTGATTGAGAAACAAGTCATGCGTAATATCAGCGCGGCCGCTACTTCCAAGATTGGCGGCCCCAAACGGGCGGCCGAGATTCTGGGTCGTCTGGATGCTTCCATCGAAGGCGAGATTCTCGACAAGATCAAGGAAACCGATGCGGATTTGGGAACAACCATCGAAGATTTGATGGTCGTCTTTGAGAATCTGCTCAACCTCAACGACCGCGATGTGCAGGCCCTGCTGCGCGAGATTTCTTCCGAGACGCTGTTGATCGCCTTGCGCGGCGCCGACGATGCAGTTCGCAACAAGATTCTGAGCAACATGTCCCGGCGGGCCGCCGATCTCCTGCGCGACGATTTGGAGGTCATGCCGCCGGTCAAACTCAGCGACGTAGAAGCGGCTCAAAAGGATATTTTGAGCACTGCCAAACGTTTGGCGGAGGCTGGCGAAATTACCCTGAGCAGTAAGGGAGATGAGCTTGTCTAAAATCATTCCAGGTGATCGTTTAACGGCGTACCAGCGCTGGGAGCTGCCCAGCGTTGACCAAGCGCCGCCCGAATCGGATCCATCGCCGCCCGAACCTTCTCCTAGCGTGGTTTCCGCGAAGGCAGAAGCCCGGCAGCGGGATGCGCGCAGTTCGAAAGCGTCCTCGACGCCGCCAACGCTTGATGAAATCGAGGCGATCCAGAACGAGGCGCATGAGGAAGGATTCGCCGCCGGCTATCAGGAGGGCCGGCACGAAGGTCGCGAGCAGGGTTATAAGAAAGGCCAACAGGAAGGCCATAGCGAGGGCTATCAGCGCGGTTACGCCGAGGGACTGGCCGCTGGTCGTGACGAAATGTTGCTGCGGGTGCAAAAACTGGATCAGATTCTGAGCTATATGCAGCAACCACTGGAAGGGATCGATGCGACGGTCGAGGAAGAGCTGGCCAAACTGGCGACCGAAATTGCCCGGCAACTGGTGCGACGGGAACTGCGCACCTCGCCCGGCGAGGTTGTGGCGGTGGTGCGTGAGGGGGTGAGTCTGTTGCCGGTAGGCAGTACCGGCATTCAGGTTCGCCTGCATCCGGACGATGCGCGATTGATTCGCGAAGTACTCTCCCTGGGGCGCGATGATGAGCCTCTCTGGAAGATTATCGAGGACCAGGCGCTCAGTCGCGGCGGTTGCATCATTAATACTGAACTTTCGCGCATCGATGCGACAGTCGAAAAGCGTTTGGGCGCTGTGATTGCCGCAGTCCTCGGCGATGAGCGGGAAAACCATGTCAGTCGCTCTTGAAATAGATCATATTCCTCGCTGGCGGACGCATTTGGCTCAGCGCCGACAGCGCGTCACGGAAACCCCGGGTCTGGTGGTGGAGGGGCAACTGACGCGCATGGTCGGTCTGACCCTGGAAGCCGCCGGCTGTGTCGCGCCGGTCGGAGCCCGTTGCCTGGTGGTCAATCCGAATGGAGGACAGATTGAAGCCGAGGTGGTTGGGTTCGCCGGGGGCAAATTATTCTTGATGCCCAGCGGTGATATTCACGGTCTGATGCCGAATTCTCGGGTGATTCCCACCGGCGGCGTCAGCCAGGCCCACATGGGTGAAGGTCTGCTCGGACGGGTGCTGGATGGTTCCGGACGCTTTCT